>NZ_JBFRFV010000019.1:0-111708 GCF_052115005.1 Massilia sp. 2TAF26 | reverse complement strand
ATCGCCCAGGTCGCCAACGGCCAGCGCGAGAAACTGTCCGTGTACGGTGGCGACTACCCGACCCCGGACGGCACCGGCATGCGCGACTACATCCACGTGGTCGACCTGGCGATCGGCCACGTCAAGACCCTCGACAAGCTGGCCCAGGGAGCCGGCCTGCATACTTACAACCTCGGCACCGGCAATGGCAACAGCGTGCTGGAAATGGTGCATGCCTTCAAAAAGGCTTGCGGCAAGCCGATTCCGTATCAGATCGTAGACCGTCGCCCCGGCGACATCGCGAAGTGCTACGCCGACCCGATCCGCGCGCGCGAGGAACTCGGTTGGACGGCGAAGCGTGACATCGCGCAAATGTGCGCCGACTCCTGGCGCTACCAGACGACCCCAAAATGAGCATGAGGTAACTCGCGGACCGCCCCCTTCCTTACGCTCTGAATCAGGCAATCTATGCAAGCGATTGTCTGATTCAGTTCGCACCCACCAGGCTCGTCACCCGGATCGTCTTGGTTTCCGGAATCTCGGAATGCGACAGGACCTTCAACTGCGGCAGCGCCCGGCGCAGGAAGCGCGACAGCAGCGTACGCAGCGGTCCCGGCACCAGCAGCACCGGCGTCAGCCCCATCGCCTCCTGCTGCTGGGTGGCGTTGGCGGCCTGCTGGACGATGGTATCGGCCAGGCCCGGCTCGATGCCGGTGCCGTCGCCGCCGGCGTTCAGGGCTTGCACCAGCAGGCGCTCGAGACGGTTGTCCAGGGTCATCACCGACAGCTCATTAGTGCCCGGGAAAAGCTGCTGGACGATGGCGCGGCCCAGCGCGATGCGCACCAGCGCCGTCAGGTCGTTCGGATCCTGCACCGCCCCCCCATGCTCGGACAGGGTCTCGATGATGGTGCGCATGTCGCGGATATGCACGCCTTCCTGCAGCAGGTTCTGCAGCACTTTCTGCAAGGTCGACAGCGACACGACCTTCGGCACCAGGTCCTCGACCAGCTTCGGCGCATCTTTTGCCAAATGGTCAAGAAGTGCCTGCACCTCGGTGCGACCCAGCAGCTCCGAGGCGTGGGTCGTGATCAAGTGATTCAGGTGGGTGGCGATCACGGTGCCGGCGTCGACCACCGTATAACCCATGTTCTGCGCCTCGTCCCTGAGGCCGGCGTCGATCCAGATTGCCGGCAGGCCGAAGGCCGGATCGGTGGTGACCGTACCGGGCAGCGTGCCGCTCGCCATGCCGGGGTTGATCGCCAGGAACTGGCCGTTCATGGCTTCGCCGCTGCCCATTTCCACACCCTTCAGGGTGATGCGGTAGGCCGAGGGCTTCAGCTCCAGGTTGTCGCGGATGTGCACTGGCGGCGCCAGGAAACCGACTTCCTGGGCAAACTTCTTGCGGATGCCCTTGATGCGCTTGAGCAGGTCGCCGTTCTGGCCCTTGTCGACCAGCGGAATGAGGCGGTAGCCAACTTCCAGGCCCAGGGTATCGACCGGCATGACGTCCTGCCAGGTGGCCTCTTCCTGCTCGGTCGGCGCCGCCGCCGCTGCACCGCCGGCACCTCCCGCCCCGCCGGCGGCCTGCCCGGCGGCGGCGGCGCTGCGCGGCCCGCTTCCCGCCGGCGCGTTCTTGAGGCGCCGCTCCACCAGCCAGCCGGCGCCGATCAGGACGCTGCCCAGCAGCAGGAACACGAGGTTGGGCATGCCCGGGATCAGACCCATGCCGCCGATGATGCCGCCGGTGATATACATGACGATGGGACGGCCGAACAGCTGGCCGATGACCTGCTCGCCGACGTCCTGGTCGCTGGCCACGCGCGACACCACCATACCGGCGGCGATCGAGATGATCAGCGAAGGGATCTGCGCGACTAGGCCGTCGCCGATGGCCAGCAGGGTGTAGTTCTTGACCGCGTCGGCGAAGCCCATGTCGTGCTGGAGCATGCCGACGATCAGGCCGCCGATCACGTTGATCAGGGTCACCAGGATGCCGGCCACCGCATCGCCCTGCACGTACTTCGAGGCACCGTCCATCGAGCCATAGAATTCGGCTTCCATCGCCACGTCCGCGCGGCGCTGCTTGGCCTCCGCCTCGCCGATCAGGCCGGCGTTCAGGTCGGCGTCGATCGCCATCTGCTTGCCCGGCATCGCATCCAGGGCGAAGCGCGCCCCCACCTCGGCGATACGGCCGGCACCCTTGGTGACGACCATGAAGTTGATGATGGTGAGGATGATGAACACCACCAGGCCGACGGTGTAGTTGCCGCCGATGAGGAAGTGGCCGAAGGCTTCGATCACCTTGCCGGCCGCCGCGCCGCCGGTATGGCCTTCGGTCAGCACCACGCGGGTCGAAGCCACGTTCAGCGCCAGGCGCAGCAGGGTGGTAACCAGCAGCACCGCCGGGAAGGCCATGAAGTCGAGCGGCTTGACCGTGTACAGGGCGGTCAGCAGCACGATGACGGACATCGCGATGTTAAAGCTGAAGAACAGGTCGAGTGCGAAGGCCGGCAGCGGCAGGATCATCATCGACAGCAGCAGGATGATGAGGATAGGCGCCGCCAGCGCGTTGCCGCGTCCCGCGATGCCCTGGAGCCAGGCCGGTAGTCTGAAGCCGTTCATTGCTTGATTTCCTCGATTGCTTTCTTTGTTTGTTGCTTATTGCTTTTGCTGCGACGCGGGATTGAACGGGTCCATCTCCGGCGGCACCGGCAGCTTGTCCGGGCGGTCCGGATAGTGGTCGCTGCTGCCCTTGGTGTAGGCGCGCAGCTGGTACACATAGGCCAGCACTTCGGCCACCGCCGAGTACAGGGCTTCCGGGATCTCGTCGTCGATGTCGGCGTGCTTGTACAGCGCACGGGCCAGGGCCGGGGCTTCCAGCAGCGCGACCTTGTTTTCCTTCGCGATCTCGCGAATCCTGGCCGCGACTTCGTCGGTACCCTTGGCCACCACGCGCGGCGCGCCCTTCTGGCCGTCGGCGTACTTCAGCGCCACCGCGAAGTGGGTCGGGTTGGTCACGACCACGTCGGCGGTCGGGACGTTGCTCATCATGCGCTTGCGCGCCATCTCGCGCTGCAGCTGGCGGATCTTGCCCTTGATCTGGGGATTACCCTCCGACTCCTTGGACTCCTGGATCACTTCCTGGCGCGTCATCTTCAGCTTGTTGGCGTAGTGCCATTTCTGGTACGGGCCGTCCAGCACCGCAATCGCCCCTAGCGAGCCGACCATGATCATGAAGGCCTTGACCAGCAGGCTCGTGAGGTGACCGGTGGCGGTGCCCAGCGGCTCGAGCGCCAGGCCGATCACGGCGTCCTTCTCGCTCATCAGCACATACCAGGCCACCGCGCCGACCAGCAGGGTCTTGGCGACGGCTTTCAGCAGCTCGATCAGGGAGTTGCTCGAGACCATGTTGCCGAGGCCGTTCAGCGGATTCATCTTGCCGAAGTTCGGCATGAAGGATTTGGAGGTGAAGTTCCAGCCGCCGATCAGCAGCGGCGACACCACGCCGACCAGCATGATGGCGATCGCAAGCGGCAGGCAGGCCAGGATCACGCTGCCGATATCGGCGGTGATGCGTTCGATCAGGAGGTTCGGGTTGGTGATCTGGTCGCGGTTGAGCGAGAGGCCGCGCGCCAGCGTGCTCGACAGCTTGTTGACGACACCGCCGCCCAGCATCCACAGGACGGCACCGGCGGTCATCAGGACGGTAAAGGTGGAAACTTCGCGCGAGCGGGGAATGTCGCCGTTCTTGCGTGCGTCACGCAAGCGTTTGGCTGACGCTGGTTCTGTCTTTTCTGCGTTGCTGCTCTCCGCCATTCCCGCTCCTGTTGCGCCGGCTGCGCTGCCGGCTTTGGTTCAGGATGGGATTATTCCAGAAGTTGCCCTAGGGCTATAGAGCGAACAGGTGGGAAAAGAGCTGCCTTTTCCGTTCCTGGGGCTGGAAAGCGTTAGAAAATGTGAGATTGTTTAAATATAATTGCTGTACACTGATGTGTTACGGGCAAGTGAAAGAATATTTACACTTTCCGTATGGGTCGTTGGAAAGACTGGCCTGACACTTTTAATGATTTAAAGGAACAACATGAAAAAATTGATGATCGTCGGCGCCATCCTGAGCGCACTGTCGGCACAAGTGCTGGCACAAGACAATACTGCTCCGGCTTCGAACTCGGGTAATACCGCTGCTGCCCAGACCGGCACTGCTTCGACCGGCACCACCGGCGCCGCGTCGTCGTCGGGCAGCTTCTTCGGCAGCGGCACCATCGCCGGCATGTCGACCGGCACCGCTATTGCCATCGGCAGCGCGATTGCCTTCGTTGCCGTCGCTGCTTCGGACAACGAGACCACCACCAGCCACGCGACCACGACTCACCACTGATCGGCTTGCCGGACGCTTTTGGGCGTCCGGCAATTTCACTAACCGCCTATGCCGCGGTTCGTGGAAAAATACTCACAGTTTTCGTCCTTGATTGCTGAACAGGCAGGTTGATAGTGAGTCAAGGCAACATTTCGTTGTTATAATCCCATAGCAACAAAGTATTGCTGCACTATTTATTTAATCAAGGACCCAATATGAAGAAAATCATCGCTGCTGGCGCAATCCTGAGCCTGCTGTCGGCACCAGTGCTGGCACAAGAATCCGCTGCTGCCTCGAACACCGGTAACGCTGCTGCCGCTGGCCAGACCGCTGGTACTGCCGGCACCGCTGGCACCGCCGGCACCGCTGCTGGTGCAGCGTCGTCGGGTGGCTTCTTCGGCGCCGGCGCCATCGCTGGCCTGTCGACCGGCACCCTGGTCGCCGTCGGCGCCGCTGTGGCTGCCGTGGCCGTTGCCGCTTCGGACAATGGCTCGACCACCAACCACTCGACCACCACCCACCACTAATCGGTGCGTGGGCGCCTCGCGCGCTCCGGTTGCAAAAATATCGGCTGCTCACGCAGCCGATTTTTTTTACCCGAACACCTCGATCTCGCCGAAAGACTTCCCCTGCGCGTCCTTCGGCGCCAGCCGGGGTTCGCCGTCGATGGGCCAGGCAATGTCCAGGGACGGATCCTTCCACGACAGCGTGCGCTCATGCTCCGGGTACCAGTAATCGGTGGTCTTGTAGAGCACCTCGGCCACCTCGCTCAAGGCCAGGAAGCCATGGGCGAAGCCGGGCGGAATCCATAACTGCCGGCGGTTCTCCGCGCTCAGCACTGCGCCGGCCCAGCGTCCGAAGGTAGGCGAGGACTTGCGCAGATCGACCGCGACGTCGAACACGCTGCCGCCCACGGCGCGCATCAGCTTTCCCTGCGGATGCCGGATCTGGTAGTGCAGGCCGCGCAGTACACCCTGCGTGGACATGCTGTGATTTTCTTGTACGAATTCGACATCAAGTCCTGTCGCGTTCCAGAAATCGCGCAGGTTGTAGCTTTCATAAAAGTAGCCGCGATCGTCGCTGAAGACCTTTGGTTCAAGCAGCAGTACATCGGGGATCGTGGTGGCGGTGACGGTGTAGGGCATGTGTTAACTTGTCTGGAAAATCTGGCGCAATACACTGCCTACACCCTCTTGCCACGGCGGCAGCCGCAGGCCGAAGGTGCTGCCGAACAGGCTCGTGTCGAGACACGAATTGGCCGGGCGCTTTGCCGCGCTCGGAAAGGCGGCCGTCTTCACTGGCATTACGCTCTCGGGTGCCGCCATGAGCGGTTTGCCGGCCGCGCGCGCGGCCTCGAGCACGAAACGGGCATAGTCGTACCAGCTGGTTTGACCTGCTGCCGTCACATGATAAGTCCCGTAAGGGAAGACATGGCCGCCTTCACGCGCATACTGCCGGACCAGATGGGCAGTCAGGTCTGCCAGCAAGGCGGCGGAGGTAGGTGCACCGAACTGGTCGTCGACGACTTGCAGCCATTCGCGTTCGGCGGCCAGGCGCAGCATGGTCTTTGCAAAATTGCCGCCGTGGCTGCCCAGCACCCAGCTGGTACGCAGGATCAGGTGGCGCGCCGTGGCCCCGGCCAGCGCGCGCTCACCGGCCAGCTTGCTGCTGCCGTAGACGCTCTGCGGCGCGGGCGTATCGCTTTCCTTGTAGGGGGCCTGGCCTGAGCCATCGAAGACGTAGTCGGTCGAGTAGTGAACGACCAGGGCATTTAGACGCGCGGCTTCTTCGCCCAGGACGCCGGGTGCGCTGGCATTGACGGCAAATGCGGCCTCGCGCTCGGATTCGGCGCGGTCGACCGCGGTCCAGGCAGCCGGGTTGACGATGACGTCGGGGGCCACGCGCCGCACCAGTTTGCGCACGGCGGCCGCATCGCCCAGATCGCAGTCGGCGCGGCCGACGGCGACGACCTCCCCCAGCGGCGCCAGTGCGCGCGCCAGTTCGAAGCCGACCTGCCCGTCCTTGCCCGTCAACAGAATCTTCATCGATGTCCCGTAGCGATGCGCGCTGGTTCTAGCACGTATATTCTTTCCATTGTACGTGCAGAACCTTACGCGCAGGGGGCACCGTCAGTAGCTGCCGCTCCAGGCCACGCTGACCGACTTCGGCCCCGGGGCGACGGCAAAGCTCGAGCGCGTATCGCTGCGCTGCGCCTGCCACAGCCAGCTGCCCATCGCATAGCCGAGCACACCGCCGGCAACCACGTCGGACACCCAGTGCTCGCGCCCCGCGGCACGGCCCAGCGAACTGGCGGCGGCAAGACCGTACAGCCACGGCGCATCGTACTCCTGTGCGAACGGGGTCACCGCCGCGAACGCGACCGTGCTGTGATTCGACGGGAAGGAGGCATTCGAGCGGTCCGAGGCCTTGCTCCACTGCCCCAGTCCTTCGTTGGGCCGCGCACGGCCGACGATGCGCTTGGTGGCCATCGACACCGCCGCCGCGCCGGCAATCGACTCGAGCGAGATGATGCCCATGTTCTGGGCGCGCGCATCGCCAAAGGCAACCGCACCGGCGGCAGCGCCGGCCAGCAGCACCGGCATGCCCTTGCCCACGTTGTCCCAGGCGCGCGCGATGCTGGAGCCGGCGTGCTTTTCCATGAAGCGGTCGACCGGCTTGTCGAGCAGGGCGCCGCCCAGGATCGCACCGCCGCCAAGCACCGTGCCCTTCGCCCATTGCGGCAGGGTCGGCGTATTCGAGAACGACTGCTCGATGCGATAGCGGAACAGCGGCCACATGTTCGGCGTCGGCCGCACCGGCGGATTCACGGCTGCCAGGTTCTGCTCGTCGCGGCGCTCGGCAAAGTTGCCCAAGCCGTCGTAGGTCGTCAGGTCGCGGCGCGGCTGCTCGAACAGGTCGTACAGGTCGCCGGGGCTGGCGACCATCTGGCCGACGTCGCGGGTCCAGGGCGACAGGCCGATGCCGGCCGTCGACTGCGAATCCATCGGCAGCATGATGTTCAGCGGCACCGACAGGAATACGCCTTTGTCATTGTAGGGATTGGTCGGCGTGCCCGGGTTGGTGATGTCCTTGCCGTTGGTCTTGGTGTACCAGGCGCCGATCTCGACACCCGAGGGGAAGCGGCGCTTGAGCTCGAAACGCACGCCTTCGTCGCGCGCCAGGAAGCGCCCTGCCCGCGCAGTTGCGGTCATGTCGTAAGGTAGCTTGTAGTGCAAGGAGCCTAGCGCCGTGACGGTCTTGTAGTCGAGCTTGTCGAACCACCCCTTGTAGCCGCGCTGCTGGAGCGCGTCGACCGCCACGTCGGCTGCCCAGCGGCTGTCCTTCGGCAGGTACAGCACCTGGCCGCCAACGCCTCGGTACATCTCTTCATAGAAGCCGGCCGAGGCGCGCGCATACAGGCGCTCGTCGAGCGTGAGGTACTGGTTGAGCAACAGGCGATTCAGCTTGAGGCGGCCACCGCGCTTGTACTCGGCGACGTCAGTGCGCACGTGCGGCAGCAGGCTGTTGGACTTCTGGGTCACGCCCGACACGTTCTCGAACAGGTCGAGCTTGAACGCGCTGTTCAGGTAAGTGCCCTGGCCCAGGCGCTTGTCGTAATTGGCCGCGGCCGCCACCTCGTAGCGCAGCGCGCCGCTCGGATCGTTGAAGAAGAAGGCGATCTTCGGCACCGTCTTGAAGCGATTGGCCTCGCGGTCTTCGGACACGACCTGGACGATGTTGCCGTCCTGGCCCACCTGCACCGCCAGACCGCTCTTCTCCTCGCGCACCGCGGCGAGCAGGCCCTGCTGGTCGTCGATACGGTCCGCCGGGCTCGAATAGCGCACCAGCACGGTCTGCAAGAAGGACTCGCGGTCGGCCAGGCCGGTCAGGTAGTCCGTAAGTCGCTGCATGTCCTGGAACTCGTAGGTAGCAATCGGCTGTTCGAGCTTGGTGTACGTGACATGGATCGCACGCGTACCTTCCGGTGCGAACGCGAGCGCGGTGCGCACCGCCCGGCCGATGGCGCGTCCCATATTCGAGATGCGGTTGTTGGTCAGCGTGAGCTTGAGGACGTTGCTGTCGAGTTCGACGCGCACGTTCTTGAAGTCCTGCCTGACCAGGGCCTGGGCGAGCGCGGCCCCGTGGTTGCCGTCCTGCTGCCATTCCGCGGCCGACACCTTCGCTGGGGCCTTCTTCGGGTCGAAGGGGGCCGGTTCGTACAGCTTCGGGATGAATTCCCGCTCCGAGAATGGGATGCTGACGTAGGCGTTGGCGCTGAAGTGGTCGCGGTGGCGCGCGACTTGAGCGCCTAGCCAGCCCCAGCGGTATTCGAGGCCGACGGCCGGGCCTTTTTCGCGCAGGGCGGCACCGGTGTCGGCGGCGTGGAAATCCTTCTTGTAGTCGTTGGCGTCGTATTCGGCGACCACGGCCCAGCCTGGCAGCGCGGTCGGGGCCCAGCGGGCGCCTGCGAATAGACCGCTTGGGCGCTTTCGTCCGTAACCCAGACTGGCCTCAATATTCCGCGCCGCGCCAAAAGTCTTGGTCAACACCACGTACTGCCCCTTGAACAGCTCAGTCCCGAGCAAGTCGGTTGCGCCAACCGACACAGCCGGCAACCAGCCCGTTTCCTTCCAGACGTTGAGCTTGGCGTCGAAGACCTTGTCTTTATAGCGCCCATATCGCTGTCCGTATTCCGGACTGACGCTCTCGAACGGAGGCACCCCGTTCAAGGAAACATAACGGCCTGTCAACTGGAGGAACGGCAAGAAGGTCGCGGACACCCATGTACTACCGTATGGGCTGTCATAACTGTAACCTGTGCTAAAAGTGCCATCCTGCTCGACCCAGGCGCTCGGCATATTGATATAACCAGACTGCCCCTGGGTTCCAGGAGTCGATCCGAATGCGCTCGTTGCGGCAAGCACCAGTGAACTGCAAAGGGACAGCTTGAATGAGTTTCTGAATGCGGTATCGATCATCTAAAAATCCGGCAAAGACGCGATCGACCTCTAATCCGAAATCTCGTGCTAATGACAATCGCAAATGTGAGATTTTATCAGCTCAACCATCAGCAGCCAACTGCGCATCCTGGTATCCGGTGAATAACAGACAACACCGAAATTTATAAGTCGCTGAACACTACTTCATCAGGGGTGTAAAGATGTTAAAAGCGTTCCTCTCGAAAATTCGTTCAAATACGGATGATGCAACTACGCAACAGTTCGTTAAGACTCTTCTTAGTCGCAAGTCTTTCGGAAACTGCAGGCTTTAGCTTGTTTGTAGCTTGCCCAAGGTCTGCCACTTCAAGCTTTTTCCCTGCAAGAAGGACCAATTTACTGCAAAAATATTACCTCAATTAACCATTTTGCAACTCTCAAATTCCCCCACTGGAGGAGGAAAAATCCTACTCCTGCCTGCCTTTTTCCTCAGCAATAAAGTATCATTCTGGGCACATCATGCATTGCAGCAGCCCCGTAAGTCAGCGCTCGCAAATCCGTTACAAACGGTGAGAATTTAACCGCCCCAGGAATAAGAAATTTTCCCGGCATTCGCCGAAAAGCTCGGTTTTCATTCAAAAAATCGCTGCGCTGAATAATTGATGACATTTAGGCGAAACAAAAAGTCATCTCATTACAAAATATGAAGAAAACATTCCTCGACCTACCTCGTCGCCAAAAGCAGGCCGTCGCAGCCGCAGCGGATCTGATTTTTGTGCCGCTGACTTTTATTGTGGCGCTGGCGCTACACTTCAACAGCATCCAGCCATCGGAATTCAGTAAATACATATGGCTGATCCTGGCTGCACCAATCATCTCGATTCCGGTGTATGCACGGATTGGGCTCTATCGCGCCATTATCCGCTATATCGACCACCAAATCGTCGTGACGGTCGTGAGAGGTGCGGCTGTGTCTGTAGCCATGCTTGCCCTGATGGCGCTGGTATCGCTCGGTGATGCGTTTTCGCCGACTCCGTTCCTTATCTTTACCGCCAACCTTATCCTATATTTGCTGGCAAGCCGCTTCTTGGCGCGTGGGTTCTTCTTGGGAGACCGTCGTGCCGCCGACCGCGTCAACGTGATCATTTATGGCGCAGGCGATGCGGGCGTGCAGCTTGCCAATGCTTTACTGCCCGGCAAAGAGTATCTGCCGGTCGCCTTCGTGGACGACAATCCCCAGTTGCACCGAGCGACGATCAGCGGCATCAAGGTCCACGCATCGGAGCGGCTCGGCGATCTCGTGGAGCGACATGACGTCAACACCGTCCTGCTGGCGATGCCCTCGCTGAGCCGCGGCGAACAGAAGCAGATTATCGACCGCCTCACTCCGCTCAAGGTCAAGATCAAGGTCACGCCGCCGGTCAAGAACCTGGTCAAGGGTATGTCGCGGGTCGACGACGTGCGGCAGGTCGAGATCGAGGACCTGCTCAGCCGCGACCCGGTCGCGCCCGATGAGGCCCTGCTGTCGGTCTGCATTACCGGCAAGGCGGTGGCGGTCAGCGGCGCCGGCGGTTCGATCGGTTCGGAACTGTGCCGCCAGATCATCAAGCTGAAACCGCGCCGCCTGGTCCTGCTCGAGATTTCCGAGTATGCGCTATACGCGATCGACCAGGAACTGCGCGCTGCGTTGGCGGCAAGCGGCCAGGAGACCGAACTCGTTCCCTTTATTGGATCGGTGCTGGATTTCGACAAGGCACGCGACATCTTCCAGCATTTCGAGATCGACACCGTGTATCACGCAGCAGCGTACAAGCACGTGCCGCTGGTGGAGCAGAATCCGGTCGCGGGCATCCGCAACAACGTGTTCGGCACGCTGAACTTTGCCCGTGCCGCAGTGGCGGCTAAGGTGAAATGCTTCGTCCTGGTTTCTACCGACAAGGCAGTCCGCCCGACCAATGTGATGGGGTCAACTAAGCGTCTGGCCGAACTGATCCTGCAGGCTTTTGCACGCCAGCACAGCGGTACCCGCTTCTGCATGGTCCGCTTTGGTAACGTGCTCGGTTCGTCCGGTTCGGTCGTACCGCTGTTCCGCAAACAGATCGCCGCCGGCGGCCCGGTGACCCTGACCCATCCGGAAATCACGCGCTACTTCATGACGATTCCCGAAGCAGCCCAGCTCGTCATTCAGGCCGGCTCGATGGGCCAAGGCGGCGACGTGTTCGTGCTCGACATGGGCGAACCGGTCAAGATTGCCGACCTGGCGAAGAAAATGATCCAACTGAGCGGCAACGAAGTCAGGTCTCCCATGTCGGAGAGTGGCATCGAGATCCGCTATGTCGGGCTGCGCCCTGGCGAAAAGCTTTATGAAGAGCTGCTCATCGGCGACAACGTGAGCGGCACCGACCATCCACTGATCATGCGCGCCCAGGAAGCCGAGATTGCGTGGCCCTTCCTGGAAATCATGCTGAAGCACCTGGACGAGGCCTGCGCCCGCAGCGATCAAGACGCGATCCGCGCCCAGCTGCGCAAGATCGTTCCGGAATTCACCCCATCGTCGGAGATCGACGACCACTTCTGGAAAAGCCGTAGGGAAGACCTGGATTCCACCGGCATCGATAAACCGCTCGAAGAAGCGCGTGCCTGAACATTAAGTATTAAGGGTTAGTACCACATGAAACGTGTAGTTGATTTTGTATTGGCATTGATCGCATCGCTGATTTTCCTTCCCCTGCTGTCCGTGCTCGCGGTCGTGGTAAAGCTGACCTCGAAAGGACCTGTGCTGTACTGGTCGGATCGCGTCGGTCGGGATAACCGCATGTTCTCGATGCCCAAGCTGCGCACCATGCGCACCGACACGCCGGTGGTGGCAACCCACCTGCTGTCCGATCCGAACCAATATCTGACTCCGGTCGGCGGTTTCCTGCGCCGTACTAGCTTGGACGAACTGCCCCAGCTTTGGTGCATCCTGACAGGCGACATGAGCGTGGTCGGACCGCGCCCTGCGTTGTTCAATCAACAGAACCTGATCGAATTGCGCACCGAACATGGCGTCCATACGATCCGTCCAGGGCTGACTGGCTGGGCACAGATCAATGGCCGTGACGAACTTCCGATCCCGGACAAAGTGCGACTTGATGCTGACTATCTTCACAGGCAATCATTTGTCTTCGATGCTAAAGTTATGATTCTTACCTTTATCAAGGTGGCGCGTCGGGAAGGTATTACTCACTGATGCAGAATCGGCGCAGGTTTCAAAAAGGTCAGGACCGGGCAATCTCGACCTGCCAATTCTAGTACATCGAACGAAGCCTTGAACGCAAAGCGTCCGCTGAACACAGTAGACGCTCCAGATCCGCTCTAGGTACCTTGCCGGTAGCGGAAAAGCCGGTAACTCGGCAATCAGCAATATACAATCAATCCACGAGCTTTCGAACGGCGGCAACGACAATTGACCGCCGCAGCCGTGGCCTGATTTTTCTCTCGCGCAACGAACTTCCAGTTCAGGTTCGCCGCTTTCCCTCAAATGTCGAGGGAATCCAATGATCGCTTCAGCGCAAGTTATCGCCTACTAACTGGAAACCCTGTAATACAGTCTTTGGCGGTGCCCAGTTCAATAGTCTCCGGGTTTTCGCCATGTCGACCTGCAGGTTACCGACAAGCTGTTTGTAGACGTGCGGCTTCCCAACCAAGGTGGTCGCAATCCGCAACATCCACAGTGGTATCGGCACCAATCTTGCCTTGACACCGACAGCATGCGCCATCGTCGAGACCAGTTCCGTTGTAGAAAGATCATGGTCATCGCAAACAAGGAAGACCTGGTTTTTGGCAGCCACATGCCGCAGACATCCAGTCGTCAAAAGGTCGACCAGGTTTTCGACAGAAACAAGACTTCGGCGGTTTTCCCGGATGGCCCCCAGAGGTAAAGGCCTACGCTGTCGCACCGCGTTCAAGAGCGAACCCAGATTACCGGGCGCGAAAGCGCCATAGACGAGCGGCGCGCGGACAATAACTACCTCCATATCACTCTGCTCCGCCAAAGACATGAGCCCTCGCTCTGCCTCCAACTTCGACAGTGCGTAAGGCGTTTGAGGATCAGGTTTGTCATCCGCCGTAAACGGAAGGTCGAAGGTTTCCGAGCCATTTACACCAATTGAGCTCAAGAATATGAACCGGCGTACGCCGCATTCGGTAGCCTGCGTCGCAAGTCTGAGAGTCCCATCCGTGTTTACAGACCTGTAAACAGCTATCGCCTCTGCGCCGCTGCGCCGATCAGCCAGCTTGTGGGCTCTGGCCGCAAGATGAAAAACCGCCTCAATCCCTTGCAATGCGGCTGTCCAATCGGTTTCCGGTCCCACGACCGCCGCAAAATGCTTGCAGCCGTCAGGAACTGGCTCATTTGGCGAGCGCGTATGAAAGATGATTTCCGTAGTCCCTGACTCGAGCAACCTTTTGACCAAAGACCGCCCGACGAATCCATTTGCACCGGTAACCAAAACTTTCATGCGGCAGCTTTCAACAAAACGTTGTCATAAACGGCCAATGTCTCCGCTCGCATCTTGTCGAACGAATACTCAGCCAGGAATCTTTGACGCCCATTATCCCCCAGCAGGCGAGCCTTACTCGGCGATCCCAAGAGTTCGAGAACTGCGGAGGCGATATCCTCCACCGCATTATTGTCCACCAAGCGGCCATTTACGCCATCCTCTACCAACTCGGGAATTCCACCAACTTTCGAGGCGACGACCGGTAAACCCGCCCTCATCGCTTCAATGATAGTCAAAGGTAACCCCTCCCAGTCCGACAACAGAACGAACACGTGGGATCTCGCCAGTCTTGCGGCTACGTCATTGCAGGCGCCAGAAAACTGAACATTACGCAATCCCAGCTCATCCGCCCGACGAACACACGCCTCGAGTGCTGGCCCATCGCCGACGAATTCCATTTGCCAGTTGTGTACGGGGAGCCGCGCGAGCGCCTCGAGTACCAAGGCTTGGCGTTTGGGCGCCTCGAAACGAGCCACCATGATCAGGCGGGTTTCGCCAGCGGGCTGAGGAGGAGGCACGTAATCCGGGACGCATGGCATACCGTTTGGAATTGTCCTGATTTTTTCTTCCTTGATGACGTTCAAGGAGAGTGCAAGGTTTCGATCGTAGTTCGACACAGCAATAATTGCTGCGGCAAATCTTGCCAGCGTACGTTCGATAAAGATGTAGAGCGCACGTCGGGATTGAGCGACACCTTCCGTGAACGCCCATCCATGCGCTGTAAATACAGCGGGAATACGGCACCAAGCTGCCGCGAGTCTGCCAACAATACCGGCCTTGGAAGAATGCAGATGGATGACGTCCGGTTTGACGCGCTTGATCCATCTGATCAGTTCGAAGATGGCAAGTGTGTCCGAAACAATTCGGATTTCGCGCACGAGCCATGTCAAGGAGGCGATCGGAAGATTGCGAGCACGCGCCTTCTCCAAAAGAATACCAGAGCCGCCTGTCAAGATAAATACTTCATGCCCCGAAGCATGTACCCCTTCAGCGAGATCAAGCATATGTACGCTTGCGCCGCCCATTACATCAGAACGAGTTATTACAAAAAGTATTTTCATACCATCTACGATCGAAATATTTATTCGTGCCCCAAGCTCTACGATAGACCGTATTCGGAGTCGTCAAGTCACGTGGGAAATTGCTAAAACAGTGTCAGACTACTGCCCGGTTCCAGACGCCCTGATAGCCAGCGACCATCCGATCGAGACTGAAGTTTTGTTCCACTCGCTGACGCGCCCGCCGCTTTCGGTCGTCCCAGTCTCCGGTCTGACGGGCTGCAAGCGCCAATCCCATCGACTTTGCCAAGGCTGCCGCGTTGTTTGGCGGTGTGACCCAGCCCGTGTCGCCGACGATCAATGCAGCATCACCGACGTCAGTCGTAACGCAAGGGGTGCCACAAGCCATGGCCTCCGCCAACACGTTCGGAAAGGCTTCTGCGGAACTGGACAGTACGTGCAGATCCAGCGCACTCATCACTGCCGGAATATCATGGCGAGGCCCCAGCAACATTATTTCCGACTGTAGGCCGGCGTGGGCGATTCTTTCGCTCAGTTCAGCATTCTCGGCCACCATTCCTGACCCCACCAGCAAACAGCAAAACCGTTGCCCTGATTTCTTCAACTCGGCCAACGCTTTGATCAGATTGGCGTGGTCTTTCTGCGGATCGTAGCGGCTCACCATGCCAAGCAATGGCACGCTTTTATCGACATTCCAACTCGTGCGTAAAGCGGCACGTTGCTGTTCGTCGTACATGAAGTTCTGGAGATCGTACCCGTTCGGCACGACAACCATCTTTTCGGCTTTGTAACCAAGTGCCGCATGCACCACTACACTCTTTTCAGCGCAGGCCGTAATTTGTCTCGGGATAAAGTGCGACAACCTAGCCAGGAGCCGGGCAATCATGATCGTCTCGCTCTTCGATTTTCCTGGTTCGAGAACTGTATGATGAATTCCCCACACGACCGATTTTACGCCAGCAAGACGAGCCGCTAATCCACCCAGAAGGTCAGCGTGGTACATCCAGGTCTGAACGACGTCAGGTCGCGCAGTACGGATCAGATTCCAAAGCTTGGCCAGACCGCGCATCGTGACGCGACCACGCGGCATATCCAAAGCATGGACATCCACATTTGCGGCGAGAAGTTTAGAACCATAGTAACCCAAGTCCATCAAGGAAATTACTATGTGGGAATTCTGTTTATCGGACAAACATAGACGGTAAAGAACAGCTTCCGCCCCACCATTCCCGAGTCCCGTAATGACGTGAAGAATACGCCTACTATCGCTCATGCCAGACCAAATCCTAATAACGGTTGATTCAAACGTGCTACCCATTGCACTGCCAACAACGCTCCTAACACCACCAGAGCGGCATGGCGCCGCCAACCGGTCAAGTTAAAAGCAGCGAGGCAAACCAGCACTGCACCGCTCTCGAAAATACGGGCAGTTACTTCGACAAAGAAATACGTTCCCAAATAGAACAGAACCACACTGGTTTCGAACATGTATTTCTTCAGATATTTCTTTCCTTCGAAGGACATCAATAGAAAGATAATCGCCCAGAAGAGGAAGCCGACACCGCTGATTCCCGTAGCGCCGAAGCTGTACTCATCCGCCTGACGCGCGCCAACGAGTGAGGCTACCCATCCGAGACCGACGCCGACCGCAATTCCGATCCCCAGAAACGCCGGCAAGCGTAAACTGGGACCAAGTCGAAAGCGCTGAGTTGCGGATGTAATGCCAATCAATAACAGAATAAAGACAAACGACGTATGTATAAAAGGCGCACATGCAATCAATGTCCATCGTACTTTTCGCCGCGGAGAAAACCAGCCTACGAGGAAAACGGCTAACGCTGCGCCCTGCCTGATGTGAATCAGATAGTTCTTGATAACCATGGGCATGATTAACAGAAAAAACCCAAAAACAACGATTCTGCGATCGAATCGCAAAATCTTCAGCGCAGCCGATGTGGCCGACACAAAAATGATCGTTCGCACGACCGCTTCTGGGGTCAAAATCAGCCCAAGGACCGAATTCAACAGCAGCCATAGCGGTTCATTAGCAAAAACCACAAGAGGGTTAATTGTCCAGAACGCAACAAGCTGGTCCCATGCGTTTTGAGCATAGGACAGATAGTTTTCGTGATCGAAGAAATTTTCATTAGGCAGCAGACATACGATACTGCCGTAAATTACCGCAAGCACCAAGGTGCCAACCTGAAAATTCAGGCTGCTGACGGCATCACGCCCCTCGGCCACAAGCCTCGAATTGCTCACATCAGCCACCACACGTTTCTCTTACCGCTTGCTCAGAATGTGAAATTTGAAGCAGCTGTAAATATCCATCTACGGATCTCTCGACAGAAAAATCGCTGGCGCGCTCATACACGTTTGGCGGGTTCTCATCAGCGAGGGCAGCTGCCATCGCTGCGGCTAGAGCCCGCGTATCATCCATTGGCACGACCCGCCCCCACTTTCCATTTTCCAGAATCTCCGCCGGGCCGCTGGGGCAGTCGGTGCTCACGACCTTGGCTTCACAGGACATTGCTTCGATCAGCACTGTCGGCAACCCTTCCCACGATGACGAAAGCACGAAGAGACCGGCGGCACGGAGGTAAGCATATGGATTGCTGACGAAGCCCGGCAGTGCGACGCAGGCGCTCAGTCCGAGGGTTTTTACTTGCTCTTCCAAGTCGCTTCTAAGTTCACCCTCGCCAAGAATCATTAACCGAGCCTCAATGCCCCTAGATGAACGCAGAAGGGCGAACGAATTGAGCAAATGTTCGAAATTCTTCTGGCGCGTCAACCGACCGATGGCAACAATGACCGGCGGTTGTCCTGGAGCGAACCACGGATGATCGACCGACTCCAGACTCTTCTGTTTTATCTGAACAGCATCGATCGGGTTATATACGGTATTTACCCGACTACGGGGAAGCCCAAGTGCCTTCGCCAAGTCGTCGGAAACACCATTCGACACCCCGACGATTGCATCTGCCCGCGGATAGCTGAACTTCATGGCGCCAACTTCGATTGAGCCGCGAAGCGATACACGTCCTTTGACAGCGCTACTCAAGGTATTGTGCTCGCTGACGACCAACCTGGTCCTCACGCCCGACATTGCCCGAGCGGCGATCGCGATGACATTCGCATGGTTCAGCACAGACAAAGTAGCTGTTGGACGCTCCTCGCGCAGGTAATTTATCAGGCCTGAGCAACTTGTCAGTACTCGCGAAGCGCCAAGGTCGACAATATTAACCGCCGGGCTCACATGAGCCAGATAAGGACCGGTAGCTTGCGCCAGCACCAGATCCACGTTAACGCCACGTTCGGCAATAGCATTTGCCAGAGTACCGGTCACGCGCTCAGCCCCGCCCCCGCCCAGAGAAGGAAGGTAGATTGCTAACTTGTTTTTTAGCGTTTCAGTTGTTCTATTTTTCATTGAAGGTCTGCTGCATCGTACCCGATGTCCTAAGAGCTTGGCTCATCACCACACTCACATGCGGTCAGTTCTTGTTCCAAATATCGCAGTAAGTAGACGCCACTTTGACATGACTGTGTACTTCCTCTGCAAATTTCCTTGATTCAAAACCTATTTGCGGAATTTCACTCCGCCGCTCGAGCAATTTTTCGATTTCAAGCACAATGCTCGCTGCGTTCGGGCTGATATTTATTACTGGCGACGAACGCACGCCGATCGAGGTAAGCGACTCCGGCTCAGCTCCGCCAAGCACGACCTTCCCCATGGCCAAAGCATACACGCCGTTGACGCCTAGCGAATACGTATTGGTCTGGTCGATCACGACGTTGGTACGCTCCATCAGTTTAAGGTAGCGATCCAGCGGCATTTTCCCATCAATTATGAGCTCCAGGTCATTAGGGTATTTTTTCGCCAAAAACCCGAACGCTTCCTCCACGTGCCGCGTGCCCTTGGCACCGTAGCGGTTAAGACCATGAAACACGACAATCTTTCCCTCGCACCGGTTTTCTCGATACTGAATTTTTTCCAAATTCAACGGGATCGGTATAGTTGGAAGACGATTTTCGGCGCCGGCATAGCTGACCTCGTATTCGTACATGATCGGAATAATCCCGCGTACCATCTTCAAGGCAGCCTCGTTGAAGCGAAACGCTGCATCCTCCTGCATGTAGAAAGACTCGGCTTCCAAGTCATATTTCAGAATATCGTCAAACGGACTATAGCGTAGCGCAGCCTTTCCAAAACGCCAGAGATAAGCGTCATCGCCGGAAGCCGACATGAAAAGCTTTCGGTTTTCAGCGGCGATCTTCTTGATGCAATGCAGACCAGGGAAAAATTTCTGGTAAAGTATGAATGGATTAATCAACTGCACAACATCGAAGTTTTTTATCTTCGAAATCGCTCTGAACAGTTTTGCGCGTCGATGCACAGAACCAAGAATGGACGGCAAGGGACTATCGAGGTCCACATCCCGTGGAATTTTCTTAAAGCCATCGGCGCCGGCCACAAGGGTAACCTCGTGCCCTAGGGAGACTAGGCCGTCTTTTAAGTTGTTGTGCAGTGAACTGTATTCACCGAGAAGCAGGACTTTCATTCCAACCGCCAGCTGTTGATTCGTTATTTAGCGAAATATTTCAATGCCTTGTATACGAAGGCGAAATAAAGACAGTAATTGGCCGCATAAGCGAGATTTGCGCCGGCCACACCATATTCAGCGACGAAAAACCATGTCAGCACCGGGAAACTAATTCCAAATAATATTTCCGTCCCGATGAACCATTTAGCGGCACCGCGCGAAAGCATAGGGAACGCAAATAGCCAGCTAAAAATCTTGACCACGTCGCCTATCAATTGAATCGCGAACAGGTCACGCGCCGGCCGAAATTGTGCGGTAAACAGCAGATTGATTGCGACGTCACGCAATAAATAAATCCCAATGGCCAAAATCGACACAACGGGAATGGCCACCCGACTGACCGACAATATTTCCGCCCGGATGGCTTGGTAGCCTGAAAGGGTGGAAAGCCGCGGCAGATAATAGGTAGACAAGGCCATAGTGATGACGCCGAGATAGACCTCCGATATCTTGTACACAGCTTGCCACTGTCCGGCCTCCGTCCAGCCAACCCTGCTGATCAAAATATTGCGTACCACCACCAAAGATACGGGAGCGCAAATTGCCGAGACGACTGCCATCGCAACGTAGCTACCTACGCTGCGAAAATGCGATCTATCCACACTGCCGAACCAGAGGCGCAAGCGGAACCAAGGTTGACGCACAGCCCCCAGCAACATCACAACGCCAGAGATACCGGAAAACAATGCTGCGGCCAATAGGGCACCATCTAGCTGCCGAGTGTAAGCTAGGGCCAGCATAACTGCAGTCGCAATAACTACGGATATGGTACTGAGACCGATAAAGCGCCTGTATTGCTGTTGACCGTTAATTACCGAAGCAAGTAGCGTATTCAGCGCGGATAGCGGCAATACGATTCCAACGAGAACGATCACCCAAGCGTATTTTTGCTCGCCGAACAGCAGTGTTGCCAACGACTTGGCACCGAAGCATACGACTGGAACCGTCAACAGAAGGATGAACTGGAGCCACCGTACGGATGCGCGCCACCACGGCCGGCAGGCGTCGAATCCGCTTGCATCGTGCTCGGCTGTATAACGCACGAGCCCATTCCCGACTGGTGCCGCGACAATTCCATTGAGAGCAGTAATGATGCTCTGCAGTTGGCCAAGCATCGCCATGCCGCTCGGACCGGTCTGGATCGCGACTACTTTCGCGACAATAAAACCGCTGCCGATGCGCAGTAGGGTGAGCAGCCCACTGAACATCGTTACACTTATTAAACGCTTCACTTGCAGCAGACTTTTACTCGTGCGATTACCTGCTCGATCTGGTCATCTGTCATGGACGGTCCCATCGGCAGGCTGAGGACTTCCTCGTGAATCTGCTCGGCCAGCGGGAGGTCGCCTTTCTTGAGTCCGAGCTCGGCATACGCCGGCTGAAGATGCGGCGGAATCGGGTAATGAATCATCGTACTAACCCCTGCTTCCGCCAGTTTCTTCTGCAAGTTATCGCGATTGATGCTACGCACGACATACAGATGCCATACGTGGTCGCCGGTATTCGCGCTCTTTGGAAGAACCAGACCGGTATCGGCAAGCTCCTCGTTATAACGCGCAGCAATAGCTTGCCGACGCTCAGTTTCCTTATCCAGAAACGGTAGCTTCACGCGCAGCAATGCCGCTTGCAACTCATCCAGGCGACAGTTGTATCCTTGCACTTCGTTATGGTACTTGCGCTGTGATCCATAGTTCAATAGCACTCTGACTTTGTTAGCCAGATCGGCGTCATTCGTCGTTACCCCGCCAGCATCGCCCAAAGCGCCCAGATTTTTGCCGGGGTAGAAGCTGAATCCGGCCGCATGTCCGAGATTGCCAACGCGCTTTCCCTTGTATAGCGCGCCATGCGCCTGAGCGCCATCTTCAATAACCTTGAGATCGTACTTTGCCGCGATCCGCATGATCGAATCCATGTCCGCCGCTTCGCCATAAAGATGAACGACGATGATCGCCTTGGTACGTGGCGTAACGGCAGCTTCGATGCGCTCTGGATCGATATTGTATCCGCCGTCAATAGGCTCTACAGGCACTGGAGTTGCGCCGGCATAGGTTGCGGCAAGCCAAGTCGCGATATAGGTATTGGAGGGCACGATGACTTCGTCGCCGGGTCCGATCCCATATCCGCGCAAGATCAGGTGCAATGCGTCGAGACCATTGCTGACGCCAATTGCGTGCTCGGTACCGCAATACTCGGCAAATTCCTGCTCAAATGCTTTCACCTCTGTACCGAGTATGTACCATCCGGACTGCAGAACACGATCGAATGCCACTTTGAGTTCAGCCTCATGGGCAAGATTAATCGCTTTTAAATCGAGAAAAGGAATCAATTTATAACATCCATTCATAAAATTCATGCAAGAGGCCACGTCCACCTAATCCCTGATCGTGGTCGTTCAAGCCTTGATTTGACCGCCATTTGCCGTTTTCAGTAGATACACATGGCTGAAGTATCCATTCCTTACCAGCAGGACATGATCTTAGGAATCCAGTCGAGTTCAGACGGATTGCGAAGGTAGCCACAGCATGTCCATATAAATACTGGCGGAACAGCATAACCGACATACTGCGAATACCTCGCCTATCCCAGGTTGCTGATCACGCTTTGGGCCGCGAGAGCTGCGTCGAGGATCAGGATTTCTTGCTCACTGCTTGGCAAGTTCCACAAACTCGTCGTAACCACGAATGTAATCCGACTCATCATAATGACCGTCTGCTAGAACCATCAATACACAATCTTCGGAAAAATCATACATTTCGTGCCACAACATTGGAGGCAGCAGCAAGCCTTGGGCGGGATTGTCCAACAGCAGATCTATCTTTTCTTTACCATCGTCCAGATGGAAACGGCACGAGCCACGGACTACAATCGCCAGTTGCTTCAATTCACGGTGCGCATGAAAACCACGACGGATGTCGCTTTTGGTTTCGAACAAGTAGTAAACTCGACGAATCGGAAAGGGGACGTTGCGTTGATCTTCAAGAGCGACGAGGCGCCCTCGTTCATCGCCGTGTTTTTGCAGCTGTACTAATTTAATTTCCATCTGAAGTTTTTTTCTATCTAGGATTACGCAGCAATACTGATGAGATACTGGCCATAACTTGTCTTGCACAAGTTTTCGCCTGCCCGACGCACGGCTTCTTTACTAAGCCAACCGTTATGCAAAGCAATCTCTTCCAGACATGCCACTTTATAGCCCTGTCTCGTCTCAATTGTTTCCACGAAATGTGCCGCGTCGAGCAAACTCTCGTGCGTCCCCGTGTCGAGCCACGCAAATCCACGTCCCAGCATTTCGACGCGAAGTTGCCCTTGTTTGAGATAGGTTTCGTTAACGCAGGTAATCTCGAGTTCTCCACGCGGTGACGGCTCGATGGATTTGGCGATGCGAATTACGTCGTTGTCATAGAAGTAAAGCCCAGTTACGGCAACGTTCGATTTCGGTGCAGCTGGCTTTTCTTCCAGCGAAATAGCGGTCATGTTGGCATCGAATTCGACGACGCCGAACCGCTGTGGATCCTTGACCGAATAACCAAACACGGTTGCACCAGTTTGCTGGGAAGCTGCGCGCTGCAACATCGGGCTGAAGCCCTGTCCGAAGAAAATGTTATCTCCAAGAACCAGGCAAACGTTGTCATCGCCGATGAATTCTTCACCGATCAAGAATGCTTGCGCCAGACCTTCCGGCTTTTCTTGAACCGCATAGGTCAGCTTAATACCAAATTCGGAACCGTCACCGAGCAATCGCACGAAGCCGGCTTGATCTTCAAGCGTGGTGATGATCAGAATTTCCTGGATACCCGCCAACATTAATACCGATAACGGATAATAGATCATCGGTTTGTCGTAGACTGGCAAGAGCTGTTTCGACACACCACGAGTAATTGGATACAACCGAGTGCCGGAACCGCCGGCCAGGACAATGCCCTTATACCGTTTTTTAGACACGTTCAACCCCGTCCGTCGTAATGCAGACCGATCCAGGTGCGATACGCACCACTGGTCACGTTTTCCACCCATTCTTTGTGGGTGAGATACCACTCAACTGTCTTGCGCAGCCCGCTTTCAAACGTTTCGTTTGGTTTCCAACCAAGCTCGCGTTCGAGCTTGCGCGCATCGATTGCATATCTCCGGTCATGACCGGGCCTGTCTTTTACAAAAGTAATCTGGCTCCTGTACGAATCGCCCTCAGCCTTAGGAGACAACTGGTCGAGAATGTCGCAAATAGCGTTAACGACTTCGATGTTGGCTTTTTCGTTCCATCCGCCTACGTTGTATACCTCGCCTACTTTTCCGGCTTCAAGAACGCGCCGAATGGCCGAGCAGTGATCGCGAACAAATAGCCAGTCACGGATCTGCCGACCATCTCCGTAAATCGGGAGATTTTTCCCAGCCAATGCATTATGGATCACCAACGGGATTAATTTCTCTGGGAAATGATAAGGGCCGTAATTATTCGAACAATTGGTGGTCAGCACCGGCAGCCCATATGTGTGATGGTAGGCCCTGACGAGATGGTCGCTTGCAGCCTTGCTGGCTGAGTATGGGCTGTTGGGCTCATAGCGGTTTTTTTCAGAAAAAGGGGCTGCATCTTGCGTCAGAGAGCCGTAAACCTCATCGGTTGAAACGTGCAACAGCCGGAACTCTGCCTGCCTGTCTGCAGGCAGGGCGTTCCAATGATGTCGAACAGCCTCGAGAAGATTAAAAGTCCCTACGATATTCGTTTCCACGAATGCAGCCGGGCCCACGATACTTCTATCGACATGCGATTCTGCGGCGAAATTAATGACCGCGCGAGGCTGATATTCTGCCAATAGCCGGGTTACCAGCTCAGAGTCGTTGATACTCCCCTTAACAAATACATGACGATTGTCATCGCTGACGGACCGTAGATTTTCAAGATTGCCGGCATATGTCAGAACATCTAGATTGACGACCTGTTCGTCGTTCACTTCCAGCCAATCCAGTACGAAATTACTGCCGATGAAACCGGCACCGCCAGTTACAAGAATTGTCATAATGCGTATTAAGGTTAATCTAATTAGCCGTGTTTTCACAGTGAGGCTGGTTTCGGACGGCGCCAGGAAGTCCTGACTTACCCTTTCCGGAGCCGCGAAACCAGCTCTGCCCACTTTCGAGCACTGGCTGGGTTTGCCAAGGCTTTTGCTTTGCTCTCAAGGGCAAATGCAGCAATCACAGCTGCTATAAAGCTCGCGATGACTGATGCCAGTACGATGAAGGCACGCTTTGGCTTGGCTCGACGCTCGGGCTCAACAGCCGGGTCTAGAACTTGAACGATCGAGGGGTCCTTGGCTTCGTCAAGACGGGCAGCTTCGTACTGCTTTGCCAGCAGTTCATACAGCATCTGGAAATACTTGAGGTCACGGAAACGCTGAATACTCTCCAATCCGCCCTGTTGTACGTTTGCTCCACCGCTTTCCGTAACACCCTGCTTCTCTTCATGGCCATTTTCAAGCTTCGACAATTGGCCTCTAAGGCTGTTAAGTTCTTCTTGAACGCGTTGGAACTCAGGATGGCTTGTTGTGACAAATGCACGCATGGAATTCAGTTCAATTTCCTTTGCAGAGATTTGCGCCCTCAACCGCGCCATGGTTTCAACGGCGGCTCGGCTTTCGACATCAACACTGACCACTCCATGTTGTTCGAGTGAACTCTTCAAGGCAATTTCCGCTTTCGCCAGCTTGTTTTTTGCGGACTCAAGCTCGCGCTCGAAGAACAAACGCCGTTGAGCAGCTTCGGTCACGGCCAGCGTACGAGTCAGGCCGAGTAACTCATCCACATATGAGTTTGCAAGCTTTGCAACGCGGTTCTGATCGCGATCCTCGACCTCGATGGTAATAAGCCCATCCTTCCCTGACGCGATTAAGGTGTTTTCGCTCAACCGCATCCTGGCACTCTCAGCCAATTCCGTCTGGTAGACTTTCTTGAGATCGTATTGGGCGATCAGACGATCGGCTATGGTCCGGCTTTTCAACATCCCGACGTAAAGATCGTTAGGATTTTTCAACCCGGCGACGCCAGCAGCCATACTCGCTACACCGCCGAATTGTGCAAGCAAGGCACTCGCACCGGATTGTTGTTGTTGCGGAGGTAGCAGTTTTACTGCCGCTTTATACGTCTCAGGCAAAGCAAGGCTTACTCCAGCAGAAACGACCGCTGCGATCAGCGGCACGATGCAAATCAGCTTTTTATGTTTAGCGAGAACGATCATCAAATCGATCAAGCCAAGCTCGCTGTCATTCTCATCGTGCGACGCTACGTCAGGTGGGACTTGTACTTCGCTCATGTTCCAGCGCTCTTCCATTCAGGTTGTTCTTGATGCAAAGTAATCTCGCGGATCAATTCCGCAGAGTTTTAATCGCCGCAGCACCAAGTCCAAAGTTCGCCAGAATCTGCGTCCACTCACGCGCACCCTGCGTAAATTTGGTCCACGCAGTCTGCCTGTCCAGCTTCTCAGGCACGACGATCGTATCCCCCGGCATCACTTCTAGACCACCGATCTTGCCAAAGAACCAGCCCTGCGAATCCGAGGACACCACGGTACCATCGACACGCAGCACGAAAGCGTTGTCGATATCCGCATCCGAGGTCGTACCCGCCATCTTCAGGTAATCCTTGACGCGGCTATTCGGGCGCCACAGTGGCGACGCCTCGACATTTACGGCGCCGAACACATGCACGAAGGCCGGCTTCGACGGCACCACCAGACGGTCGCCGTTCTGCAGCGTGACCTGCGGCAAGCGCGCGAACGAGCGCTCATTCGGATCCAGGCCGAAAGCAATACGGCCGGTCGGCTGCAGCTTGCGGAAGCGTGCAATGCGTTCTTCCGCGGTACGACGCTCGGTTTCGAACTGGGCGGTCATTGCGGCGGCTTCGGTCGGCGAAAGACCGCTCAGGTTGGCCAGCTGGCGCGACTGCTCGCTTCGCAGCTGGGATTCCAGACGGTCCGCAGCGCGCTGCAGGTTGGCCGACTGTTCCTTCTGTACTTCGTCGCGGTAGAAGCCGGTACCGAACAGGTAGGCGTTACCGGTCGGGCCGCCCGCCTTGGCGATCAGGCTCTGCAGGGTGTCGCCAGCCGTCATCTGGTACACGCCCGGCACCTTGACTTCGCCTTCGACGCGCACAAAGACCTGGCGCTTGTCCATCGGGACCGCCACGTCTTCCTGCGAGAAGATGGTAACGGTGTCGCCCGGCTGCAGCTGGATATTGTCCGGACCGGCCGGGTTGGAGAACACGGCGCCCAGGTTGAACGGGATCAGCTTGACGCTCAGGTCGCTGCGGTTGACGCGCTCGATGACCGCATAGTCCCAGTTGATCGGCGCGATCAGGTTGCCGATGCGCGAGGCGATCTTGGCCGCGTCCTGGGTCGTATCCTTTTCGTTGTCGCCGGCCGCCACGACATTGTTCTGGCGCTTAACCGATTCGCGGCTGATCAGGTATTCGCGGCTCGGGATCAAGTCGCTGACGCGCATGCCCTGCTTGAACGGCGCGCGCACCGGCTGGTCGACGTTACCGCGCAGCACCACGGCATTCGAGAAGTCCGGTGTGATCGACACCACGTTGAGCACGTCGCCGTTCTTCAGCGGACGCTGCAGGCCTTCCGGATTCAGCGCGAATTCTTCGACGCTACGCGGATGGCTCTTGTTCGGATCGATGCGTTCCAGATAAGCGCGGCGCGGATCGGCCACAACCGGCAGACCACCTGCGAAGTCGAGCAGGGATCCGATGCTGTCGCTGTTGTTCTTGAGTTCGTAAATGGCCGGGCTGTTGACCTTGCCGACCAAGGCCACATAGCCACCCGCCGGCGGGATATAGATGGTGTCGCCATCCAGCAGCTTGATGTCGGCCGACTTGTCGCCCTTGGCGATGAAGGAATACAGGTCGAGTTCCGCCGCGACCTTGCCGCCGCGTTTCACCTGCACGCGGCGCATGCTGCCGTTGGCGTTCGGACCGCCGCTCGCGAACAGGGCCGTCACCAGGGTCGACAGGCTCGACACGGTATAGGTACCCGGGCGGCTGGCCTGGCCGACCACGTACACGGTAATCGCACGCAGCTGGCCGAAGTTGACGCTGACCGTCACGCCCTTGTACAGGCGTGCGACGGCATTGCGGATCACGGTTTCGGCATCGCCGGCCTTGACGCCAGCCAGCACGACCGAGCCGATGGTCGGGATATTGATGGTGCCGTTACGGTCGATGGTGGCGCGAAAATCGATATCGATCGTGCCCCAGCCGCGGATGTTTAACTCGTCGCCCGGTCCAAGCGGGTAATCGCTCGGAACAGGGGAATTCTGGATCGGCGCAAACGTCGGCTGAGCGTTGGCGAAGAATTCGGAACCGAAAATCGGCAATACCTTGTTGGTATTATCTTCAATGAATTTCTGAAATTCGCTCAATGGCGCATTCTGATCCGCCATTCGCTTTTGCAGCTGGCGCGAATCCATTCCTTCCCGCGCGCCATTCGCTGCCGGGCGGCCACGGCCGGCCTGACCCTGGACTTGCCCATTTGCCTGATTCAAGGCCTGGGCACCGACCTGACCCGAGGGCGCATTCGAGATGGTCAGCCTGCGGGTCTGGGCAGGCGCGGCGGTGTTGACCGAGTCGCCGACCGCAGACGGCGTGTCCTGGCCGAACATGTCAGCCTTGTTGGTCGCCTCTTGGGCGGAAGCGGCAATAGCCGTCATGGCCAGCGCGACGGCCGTAAAACTCTTGGTGAACTTGAACATTGGTCTTGGAAGGAGTGGAGCGTGGACGCGTCTCAAACAGCCCGTCATTTTACCCGACAGCAATATGGTTGGGAAACCTTTTGTTGTCACCAGTTCTATGCATTTGTCGCCAAAGATGTGAAATTCGGCATATACACCACAGTCGAAATCCCCCTTCGATGGGTAATTAGCAGAAGCGCAAAACGCCCGGTATTTACCTGTGGATAGATTGGGATTGGCGAAGTGACATCCGCGTGATTTTTGGTGAGATTATGGGCACCCAACAAATTCACGCTCTGATTAATCGAACAGTAAATATGTTGAAATCAAAATAATATGAGTAGACATTTTGATATAAAAATATTTCAATTTTTCGAATTTCTTCGTACTGCCGGATTTTGGCTATTTCTGGCAATTGCGACAATTTCAAGCGCGGCCGTCGGTGCAAGCGAAACCACCGACGTCCTCGCCGCCCAGCGCGAAGCCGAAGCCCGCGCCGCCATCGCCCAGGCCGAACGCGCTGAGCTGCTCGCCCGCCTGCCACCCTCCTCCATCAAGCCCCTTCAGGGCAGCGTCGACACCGGCAAATTCGGCGCCGCCGGCCTGGTCAGGGCCTTCGACCTGGCCCGTGAGCTAGCCACAGAAGTTTGCGCCGCCCTGCCCGCCGGCCGCAAAACCACCATCTACGAGCCGGCGGCCGCCCAGGGCGTCCTGGCGGCGCGCCTCGTGCAGGACGCGATGGAGCGCCTCAAGGACGACCTGGGCAAGCAGAACAAGGAGCTGCAGCAGGCCATCGAAACGCATACGCCGCAGGGCAGCGCCGCCGCCGTCGCCTTCACCGTGCTGACGGCGGTGCCGGCGACGCTGAAGGCCGGCGCCGGTCTGGCCGCGCTGTTCAGGTCCGACGTGTCGGCGCAGGGCATCGGCTATGGTGACGGCGCCCGCGTCCTGTTCGCGACCGCCCTCGCGCGCAGCTGCCCGGAGCGGATCGCGGGACTTGGTGCAGGCTACCTGGGTGAGCTGGACGGCAAGCAGTACGCCGCCCTGCTCTCCCGCGTGCGTGCGCTGGCGGCGCAGCGTGGCGAGCTGGCGCAGCGGATCGCGGCGCTGAACCGGCTGGCCGATGCCGCCAAGGGCGAGGAAAAACGCGAGCTGTCGGCATTGGCCTCAAACGCCGGCGCGCTGCTGAAGACCGTCGACGCCTTCATCGACTCGCTCAAGGCCGGCGAGGCGGGCGAGCGCAGTCCGCTGTACAACGCGGCGCGCTACCTGGGCTATGCGGCGCGCACCGAGGGGGCGCCGGTGCTCGATTTCGACTTGCGGCTGGAGGGGATGAGCATCGTGAAGGATGCCCTGTTCACGGGGCAGAAGCTGCGGCTGTCCGGCGTGGCCTTCCTCTGGTACCGGGTGCATGAGGCGGATGGGCGGCTGCTGGTTGCGGATGTGGTGCGCAGGGTTTCGCGGCCGGTGGAGGTGGATTTACGAGGCGATGAAGTTAGTGGGGAGTTTTGGGGCGGTAGGTAATTGGTTACTCAGCATGGATTCCCGCTTTCGCGGGAATGACGATGGACGCGGGAACGACGGCCATACGGTTCGGTTATGGTTCCAGCCGCGCCACCTTCTGCTCGATCACCCCGAAGATCGACTTGCCCTTCTCGTCCAGCATCTCGATGCGGATCGTGTCGCCGAAGCGCATGAACTGGGTGACCGGCTGGCCGTATTCGATCGTCTCCAGGCAGCGCTGTTCGGCGATGCAAGAGTAGCCCTTCGAGGCATCCTTGTTCGACACCGTGCCCGAGCCGATGATGCTGCCGGCGCGCGCGTTGCGGGTCTTGCAGAGGTGGGCGATCAACTGCGGAAAATTGAAGACCATGTCGACGCCCGCATCCGGCTGGCCGACCAGGCGGCCGTTCCAGGTCGAGCGCAGCGGCAGGTGGACCTTTCCTCCCTTCCAGGCTTCGCCCAGCTCATCCGGCGTCACCGCCACCGGCGAGAAGGCCGTTGCCGGTTTCGACTGCAAGAAGCCGAAGCCCTCCGCCAGCTCGGGCGGGATCAGGTTGCGCAGCGAGACGTCGTTGGCCAGCATCAGCAGGCGGATCTGCTGGTGCGCCTCGTCGGGCGTGGCGCCGATCTTGACGTCCCCTAGGATCACGGCCACTTCGGCCTCGAAGTCGATGCCCCACTCTTCGTGCGCCAGCACGATGTCGTCCATCGGGCCCAGAAAATCGTCGCTGCCGCCCTGGTACATCAGCGGGTCTTCCCAGAACGAGGCCGGCATCTCGGCACCACGCGCCTTGCGCACCAGCTCGACGTGGTTGACGTAGGCCGAGCCGTCGGCCCACTGGTAGGCGCGCGGCAGCGGCGCCATGCAGCGCGCCGGGTCGAAGTCGAAGGGGCGGCGGGCGCGGCCGGCGTTGAGCTGGTCGTAGAGTTCCGCCAACTGGGGCGCGATGAAGGCCCAGTCGTCCAGCGCGGCCTGCAGGGTGGGCGCGATGCCGTCGGCAATGTGGGCGGTTTTCAGGTCACGCGAGACGACGGCCAGCTGGCCGTCGCGCGATCCGTCGTTGAGGGTGGCGAGTTTCATCTCGCCATTGTAGTGCAGCCTGGACGGCTGCTGGCCGCTCAGAAGGTGCCGAGCAGCCCCACGCCGACCACGTTCTGGTAGTAGTTGTAGTCGATCAGGCTCTGGCCATAGCCGGAGAAATACTGCAGATAGCCCTTGAAGTGGCCGGCCAGCGGGAAAGCCCAGCTGAGCTGGACGGCGCCGCGGTTCGTCGAGAAATTGCGGCGCAGCAGGGCCGAGTAGTCGTGTCCGTTGTTGCGGTAGGTGACGGCCAGGTCGCCGCGGCCCATGTAGTCGACGATGTTCGGGTTGTTGTCGTCGCTCGCCGCTTCGTTGACGCGTTTCCAGACCCGTCCCAGCACGGTAAAGCCGGCGCGTTCGAGGCCGAGCTGGGCATAGACCCGGTTCCAGCTGCGCGACAAGGTCGAGGCCTGGCCGTTCGACTGGTGCACCACGCCAAGGTTGAGGTAGCTGGCGTGCATGCCCAGCACGTCGAAGTTCAGTGGCATCACCGCCATCAGCTCGGGCTGGTAATTGGTTTCGCGGAATGGACTGGATGCCTGGCGGTTGCCGGCCTGCCAGAAACTGTTCTGCGTATAGCCGAACCACAGGTCGACCGGCTTCTTCCCGATGTCTTCCAGCACCTTGGTCTTGAAGCTCAGCTGGTACACCAGTTCGTTGTGCGCCAGGTCGGTGTTGAAGTCGGCAAGGTTGCGGAAGGGCCGGTAAGGCGCATCGTTCGGATGCGCCGTGCGCGTGATCATCAGGTAGGTCGCGTTGTGCGGGCGGAAATTGAAGACGCCGCGCTTGTGCTCCCGGTCCAGTTCCCAATGGTCGGCCAGGCTGAAGCCGCGGGTCTTTTCGGGCGAGAGGTCGAGGGCCGACTGGACTTCGCGCTCGGATTGCGCCGCAGGCGGGCTGGACACGGCTGCGGCCGCTTGTGCGGGCGCCGGGCTGACGCCGGCGAGGCGGTCATAGCAGGCCAGGCGCTGGGCGGCGTCGGTGATCTGTGCACAGCCGGCCAGGTCGGGAACGCCCTGCTGGGCCAGGGCGGAATTAACTACGAAGAGTGCTGAAACGGAGAGAAATCGGTACGTTTTCGGAGATGTCGATATCATCTTGCTGAGTTGCTTCAATAATAAGATGACAAGTGTCGCGGAAAAGGCTGTTGTGCGTCGCACGACACCGCCGCTGCTCCCGAAAGGCGGAGGCGATGCCGAGAATCAAGATTAATAATGCCAGAAACAATGCGCTATTTCCAAGACGCTGGCTTCTTAACGCAGGTCAGTAGCGCTATTCCACCTGCGTGAACAGCCGGGCTGGACAATGCCCAGCACAACGGTCCGCCGGCGCGCGCTATTTCAGCACCAAGAAATGCAGTAGTACCTGCTCCAGATAACACCAATGCTTTCCTCAGCCCAACGATTCCAGTGTTAGCGCCCAACAGGGATAGTGGAGTGCCGTGCAGCTTCTGGAACAAACAGCAAGCATGACACGAGAAACTCAGGTCTCACGAAAGTATATTGAACACACTACGGGTTTACTTCCTAAATTTGGAGAAATAAATCAACTAGAGAACCCACTCGTAGAAATCGTGCACTATACCCCGCCCACCAAACCCTTCTTTCTGGGCGATCAATCCTGTGTTCAGAACACGTCCTTGCTGTTCCGTCGAAATTCCAAAACTTAAAAATTTCTTATCGGAAAAGTATTTTTCAACTAAATTCAGCAATAAATAATCCAACGCACCTATCTGCCGACCTTCATCAGAACTTGCTAAATATTGCGTATGAACCACATGACCACAGTCATAGGCGAGACATGCAGCATACAACCGGCCGCCAATTAATGTCCCGAACAATCGGATCTGTTCCGGGAAACGTGCCTTCAATAATTCGAGCTCGCCCACCGAATGCACCGGAGCCGCACCAAACTTGCTCAGCACATGCGCGAGAAGTGCGTGAAATTCGTGAAAACTATTTAGTTCAACAGCGACTGCCCCGGCTTTCTCAGCCTTCCTTGCAGTATTTTTTCGTGAATCGCTGAGTTTAGGCCGATGTGCGATTTCAATCACGCTAGACAGGTCTCGCCTGACCAGGGATGCTCCGACTCGCGTCAGTGCATATAAATCTTCATCGGCAGGGTAAGTGTGAAATATCTGCGGCACAACTTTGTATAAAATTTTACGCTTACCATTTTCGCGAAAATAATTGCCTATCGCCTCAAAGATCTCTAGCACAGTTGCCGCATGAACGTCTTTTCCGTATAGCAAGCCCCCGTATGTCAGGCCACCATGGCTATAAACTTGATCCTCTACGACATTACAAGGGAATGCAGCAATTACTTTACCGTTTTTAAATATCAGGATCGAATGATCGACGAAGCGATCCGCATGATAGTCTACATAGTCGCGATAATGCAAAAATGTGGCATTCTTGGCTTTATCGACAAGAGCATCCCACGTGGGCTTTAATTCAACCTTATATCGCACCAGCTCAATCTGATTTTTTTGATCGTTCATGTAATATTCCGGCAATCAATGTTGCGCTCCATCCAATCAAAATCCTGATCCGAATCATATTTATTGAATCGCATCCGCCCATACAATCTAATTGCGGCAACATTATTTTTTAAAACCTTGAGATATATTCGAGATAGCCCCGCATTAGTCGAAAGCTCAAGCACTTGCTGCATCATCCAAGTACCAATACCGCTCCCCCAAAGCTCTTTTGACCCAATATATCCCCAGTACTCCCCATTGCGGTCGCGAATATTTTTTACTCCAAAAACACCTATGGGTTTGTCATCCAGCTTGACGCCCCAAATCAAATAATCTTTCTTGGAAGCCAAACTAGAATACCACGCCAATTGCTGATCACGACTAAAATCTGGTGTGGCTGTAAGCGCCTTTGTCTCTGGGTCATTTAACCACTCCCAAGAACAGTTGAGAAATTCTTGGGTGTAAGGCGAAATACTCAACCTCAAAAAATCAATTCTTTCGTTCGGCATTCAATTTCTCCAGCGCATTAAATTCGCAGAAATCACATAAAATTGCATATATCTCTTTTCCAACAAAATTCAGAAATTTTCTGAATTTCATTATGGAAAGTACACCAGCGCGTTCAAACGAAAATTCATCACATCTGTTATCAACCCTAGCCTATTCGAATCAGATTACATTCCTCTGCGAACAGTCTTATAAGTAATAATTTCTACGTGGGAAAATAAAATAAAAGGGTCTGAAAACTGTGTGTCAAAATCATTACGACAGTATCAGTTGAACCTGCGCCAGCAAGCCCAGTTGATCTTGCTCCAGATAGCACCACTCCCCTTCCTTCAGGCCGAGCGATTCGAGCGTCAGGCCGCCGATCTGCGAGCGGTGCAGGGCCACGCAGTGGTTGCCGGCTGCAGCGAGCATGCGTTTGACCTGGTGATATTTCCCCTGTTCCAGCACGATCTCGAGCTGGTGGTCGCCGCGCTGGACGCAGGTCAGGGCCGCCAGCGGAGCGGGCTCATCAATCAGCTGGACGCCGGCCAGCAACTGGTCGACCAGTGCCTGGGTCACCGGCTCCTGCGTCCTTGCCTGGTAGACCTTCGGCACATGACGCTTGGGCGAGGACTGGGCGTGGATGAAGGGACCGTCGTCCGACATCAGCAGCAGGCCGGTGGTGTCGTGGTCGAGGCGGCCGACCGGCTGCACTTCGCGCCAGGTAAATTGTTCGGGCAACAGGGTCAGCACGCCGGGATGGTGGCTGGGCTTGCGCGAGCATTCGAAGTTGGCCGGTTTGTAGAGGGCGAGATAGACGCGCTCGCGATAAATCCACTCCTCGTCGAACACGGTCAGCACCAGGCCGTCGGTCTCGACCGTGGTCTTGTAGCTGGTCTGGACCTCGCCACCGATCGCGACGTCGCCGTCCTCGATCAGGGCGCGGCAGTATTTGCGCGTGCCGAAGCCTTGGGATTGCAGCACGCGGTCGAGGGAAAGTTTGCTCATGGGGCGGAACTTTAACAGAACGGATGTGTATGGCAAAGATCAGGTAGTTCCACTGTTTGAATCGGTAGCAAAACTACGTTTGACACGCGTCAATGCCACATCAGTTTCCATTGCTACACTGAAGCCTCGTTAGGAATCGACCTACAATCGTTGAGCGTAGGACTACCGTTCATCAACTTGTAGGATTAACACTCACCGATTTTTCAAACAAGAGATGAGGTAAATGTGCATATTGAAGAAGAAAAAAATCGCCCTCCCTTCCATGGAAAGGATTCCATGGATCAGGCATGCCATGTGGCGAGCGAGTACGCGGCGACGTTTCCAACCCGCCTCGCGCTGGCGCGCTGGACACGCGGTGGCGATACTCCCCATGTCTTTGCCTCCGCTCACAACGTACCCATGCGTGCCGCATGGTACGGCCAGGCCCAGCGCCAATTCCAGGCCTGGCTCGAGGATGGAGGTTTTCATGCCGAATAAATGAAAACGACGGCTTGCGCCGTCGTTTTCTCCCATAGCGGGATCCAACCTGAGGAATGGAGTTCACTCGAAACCGCCTTGAAGCGGGTCTGTAGGTGTAAGCTACAAAACAACTATAGCCGACACTTTGGAATTTTCAAGGCACATTGTTACGAGTCAGCGGCGGCATTGCATCAAATGATTCCACTACTAGCACCGATCTCGTCCAGGAACAATCGATAGGCTGCGCCCGTTTCCGGATGCCGTAAACCCATGGCAGTCATTGCCTTCAAATAGCCAAGTTTGGATCCACAATCATAACGCTGTCCGGCAAACCTATGGGCCAGCACTCGGTCAACTGCCATCAATTTGGCAATGCCATCCGTCAACTGAATTTCGCCTCCCGCTCCTGCATCCAGGGCTTCCAGATGGTCAAAGATGTGCGGCGATAGAACGTAGCGTCCAACCACGGCCAAGGTGGAGGGTGCATCAGCAGGATGAGGCTTTTCGACTATACCAGACACCTGCTCGATGTCGGGGCGATACGCGGATGTACTAACGATGCCGTACTGCCGTGTATTTTCGCGTGGGACATTCTGTACTGCCAGTATGCTGCATTTTTCGTAGTTGTACAGATCTGTCATCTGTGCCAAAACTGGCTTGTATCCTGGGGCCGCATCCATGAAATCGTCCGCTAATAGCACCGCGAAGGGCTCATTCTGGACGATAGGGCGTGCGCAAAGTACAGCGTGACCCAGACCAAGCGGGGCGGCCTGTCGGATATAAATGCAACTTACGTTTTTGGGGATCACCGACTGCACTAGATTAAGCAGCTCGTGCTTCTGCGCTGCTGCAAGTTCCGACTCGAGTTCATATGCCTTGTCGAAATGATCTTCGATCGCCCTTTTATTGCGGCCTGTAATGAAAATCATTTCTGTGATTCCAGCTGCTACGGCTTCCTCGACAGCATATTGAATCAAGGGCTTGTCAACGACCGGCAACATTTCTTTTGGTTGCGCCTTGGTCGCTGGCAAAAATCGGCTCCCCAACCCTGCTACAGGGAAGACTGCTTTCTTTATTTTCATTATTTCAATACTTATTAAAAACCAAATCAGCGAAGACTCGGAACCGGTCCCCGGTAAATCGAATGCACGGCGCCCGCCCCCACCGATGCGCCAAATTTCTTCAGCACACGCTCCGGCAAGCCTTCATGCGCGGTGTAGTCGATGATGTCTTCGGCCTTCACCACGTCGCGGGCGACGGTGTCGACGGTGCCGAAACCATCGGCCAGGCCCATCTCGACGGCCTTGGCGCCGGTCCAGTAGAGGCCGGAGAAGATTTCCGGATTTTCCTTCAGGCGCTTGCCGCGGCCGGCACGGACCACGGCGATGAATTGCTCGTGGATTTCGTTCAGCATGGCCAGCGCGTGCTGCTTCTGCTTGTCGGATTGCGGGCTGAAGGGATCGAGGAAGCCTTTGTTTTCGCCCGCCGTCAGCAGGCGGCGCTCGATGCCCAGTTTGTCCATCAGGCCGGTAAAGCCGAAGCCGTCCATCAGCACGCCGACCGAACCGACGATGCTGGCCTTGTTGACGAAGATCTTGTCGGCGGCCGAGGCGATGTAATAGCCGCCCGAAGCGCAGATTTCGTCCACGACCACGTACAGCGGCTTGTTCGGATAGCCCTTCTTGAGGCGCTGGATTTCGTCGACGATGATGCCTGCCTGCACCGGACTACCGCCTGGACTATTGATGCGCAGCACCACCGCAGCCGAGCCGGCGTCGGCAAAGGCCTTGTTCAGGGACGGGATCACGGTATCGGCGGCGCCGCTGCCTTCGTCGTCGATGCTGCCGTCGATTTCGATCAGGGCGGTATGGCGGCCGAGAGATTCGGTGCCGGAGCCGGTGCTGAAGTCGAAATAGGCCCAGATCGCGAAAAATGCCAGCAACAAGAAGGATAGCTTGAAGAAGATCCCCCAGCGCCGTGCAGCCCGCTGCTCACGCACCGTGGCAAACACGAGCCGCTCGAGGGTCTCGCGCTCCCAATAGCGCATTGCCCCTGGGTCATTCGCGTTCTGATTCTCGTTCCTGTTGTTTTCGCTCATAAATGTGTGCTTGTTTTACTTCGGCGGCTGGAAATGCTGGTCCGGCTGCCAATAGACGCCATCGCCGGATTCGCGCACGGCAATCGGGCGCAGCCTGCCGCCCCGGCATGGTCCACCGGTGCAGACCCCGGTTTCGGGCGCATAGATCGCGCCGTGGGTCGAACACATGAGGTATAGCTTGCTCGACTCGAAAAACTCGCCCTTGAACCAGTCCAGTTCGACGGGAACGTGGGCGCAGCGGTTCAGGTAGCCGTAGACCTTGCCGCCATGGCGCACCACGAAACCGGTGGCTTCATCGCCGAACGCGACCACCGGAAAGCGAACGCCATTGCCGCCGTCGACCAGGGCATCGGGCCCGCAGATATAGACCTCGTTTGCTTCGCTCATGCGTTCTCGACCAGCCACTGGTGGAGTTCAGGCACATTCTTTGCCGTGAAGACCGGGTGACATGCCTGCAGTTGCTGCACAGGATGCGCGCCGTACTCGACCGCGATGCCTGAGGCGCCGGCATTGTTGGCCATAAGCAAGTCGTGCGTCGTGTCGCCGATCATAACGGTGCGACGCATGTCTTGCCCCAGCTCCCTTGTCAATTCTTGCAACATTGCAGGATGCGGCTTGGAAAATGTCTCGTCCGCGCAACGGGTTGCATCGAAGGTCGACAGCAGTCCGCAGGCATTCAGGGCGCGGTTCAGGCCGACCCGGCTCTTGCCGGTGGCGACGGCCAGGAAATAGCCGAGCTGGGAGAGTTCTTCCAGCATGGCGGGAACGCCGCGGAATAGCACCAGTTCGTGGTCTTTTGTCAGGAAATGATAACGATACCGCTCCACCATGCGCGGATACAGGGCCGGGTCGATGTCCGGCATCACGGCCTGCATCGCTTCAAGCAGGCCGAGCCCGATGACATGCGCGGCGGCGGCATCGCTGGGAACGCTCAGGCCGAGGTCCTTGGCGGCGGATTGGATGCATTTGACGATGGTGGCGGTGCTGTCCATCAGCGTGCCATCCCAGTCGAAGACGATCAGGTCGAATTGCTTGCGTGCCATTATGAATGTTTGCTTGTCGGTTGCCCCAAGCTTACCAAGAAACGCTCGCATTCCGCCGGCAGTGGCGCCGTCAGGGTCATCGGCTTGTCGGTTTCGGGGTGCTGGAAAGTGATCCGGTACGCATGCAGGAACATCCGCTTGAGGGCTCCGCGCGTATTATTTGCCTTCTGAAGCTGCTTGTTCAATGCAAAATCGCCGTATTTCTCGTCACCTGCGATCGGGAAACCGCTCGATGCCAGGTGCACGCGGATCTGGTGCGTACGCCCGGTCTTGAGCTCGGCTTCCAGCAGGGCGAAGCCTTCCCAGCGGCGCAGCAGGTTGAACACGGTATGCGCTTCCTGGCCGCCGGCCTGCACCACCACGCGGCGCTCGCCGTCCGAGGTCGTGTACTTGTGCAGGGGCAGCTTGACGTGCTGGCGCGGGTTGGTCCAGTTGCCGCTGACCAGGGTCAGGTAGCGCTTGTCCGTCGTGCCGTCACGCATTTGCTCGTGCAAATTGGTCAGCGCCGAACGTTTCTTCGCTAACAACAATAAACCCGAGGTTTCGCGGTCGAGGCGATGCACCAGTTCCAGGAACTTGGCTTGCGGACGCGCCGCGCGCAGCTGTTCGATGACGCCATAGGACACGCCCGAGCCGCCATGCACGGCGACGCCGGCCGGTTTGTCGATCACCAGCAGGTGGCTGTCCTCATGCACGATCGCGAATTCGGCGCCGGGCACGGGAGCGCTGCCGGCTGCCTTTTCGGCGATGCGGATCGGCGGAATACGCACCACATCGCCCGTTTCCAGGCGGTACAACTGATCGATACGCCCCTTGTTCACGCGCACCTCGCCAGAGCGGAGGATGCGGTAAATATGGCTTTTTGGGACACCTTTACAAACACGCAGCAGGTAGTTGTCGATACGTTGCCCGGCTTCTTCTTCAGCGATTGTTACAAGCTGGACAGAATTTCTCTCTAAGTCCTTCATTTTGAATATATAATCGACAGGCGGCGGTCAAACCTCTGCTGGTGTAAGAATTAAAACGATATTTTACACAGGGGCGCCTTCGTCGACCCCGCAAAAATGCGAATTCGATGAAGAAAAAAAGGAATCTCGCGAAATCATAGCGAGCGGAAGTAGTGGTGACCGAGAAGCGCAGCTGTACGAAAGTACGGTGAGCATCGCTGGCCGCCAATGCGAAGCGCAGCAGGTTTGGTGAGATGACAAACGTGTACGCACATTCTTGCGCGCGCCAAGGTTGCACCGCAGTTGTAATCGGGTAGCGCGCAGGACTGCAGGATTGGATTGTTTGGAATCGTAAGGATAAGTACCGGCAAGCCAGGTTCAGCCTGGCTCGCCGGGTGATGGCGTCGATAACGCTTGTCGTTTTCGCCGGACCCGCTGCAAGGAGCCTCTCCAGGAATCCGCAGGCCAAGGCTGATAAGCGCCTGGCCCGGATTCCCGCTACGGTCGCCCCGCGGTCTGGCTGTGGTCGCTGTTAGCACCCGCCCCAAGGCCCTGGCGCCGCCCCGATCGGGCCGCGCCGGCCGAACAAGGTTGCGGCGTGCGCGCGACAATGACGTTCGATGCCATTTGCGCCCTGTGGCCGGCAATGCCGTGCCACGCTCCGGGCATACCACCGCCAACACTCCCCTCCCCGCGTACGTTTCCAGTAATTAAACGGTCCACGGGCCGCGGAGTTAATAAAAATGAAACGTATGTTGTTTAACGCTACGCAGCAAGAGGAGCTGCGCGTAGCGATTGTCGACGGCCAAAAACTGATCGACATCGATATCGAGACCGCCGGTCGCGAACAGCGAAAATCGAATATCTACAAAGGCGTCATCACCCGCATCGAACCCTCCCTTGAAGCCTGCTTCGTCAGCTACGGCGAAGACCGCCACGGTTTCCTCCCCTTTAAAGAAGTCGCCCGCTCGTATTTCCGTGAAGGTGTCGACGTCCGGAATTGCACCATCAAGGAAGCCCTGCGCGAAGGCCAGGAAATCATGGTGCAGGTCGAGAAAGAGGAACGCGGCAACAAGGGCGCGGCACTGACTTCCTTCATTTCGCTGGCCGGCCGCTACCTGGTCCTGATGCCGAACAATCCGCGCGGCGGCGGCGTCTCCCGCCGGGTCGAAGGCGAAGAACGCCAGGAACTGCGCGAGACCATGGACAAGCTGGACCTGCCGCAAGGCATGTCGGTGATTGCCCGGACCGCCGGCATCGGCCGCAACGTCGAAGAACTCCAGTGGGACCTGAATTACCTGATGCAACTCTGGCGCGCGATCGAAGGCGCCGGCAAATCGGCCCCCGGGGCCTTCCTGATCTACCAGGAATCCTCCCTCGTCATCCGCGCCATCCGCGACTACTTCCAGCCCGACATCGGTGAAGTCCTGATCGACACCGACGAGATCTTCGACCAAGCCCAGCAATTCATGAGCCACGTGATGCCCGACATGGCGCACCGCGTGAAACGCTATACCGACGACGTCCCGCTGTTCTCCCGTTTCCAGATCGAACACCAGATCGAGACCGCGTACTCGCGTACCGTCCCGCTGCCGTCGGGCGGCGCGATCGTGATCGACCACACCGAAGCCCTGGTGTCCATCGACGTCAACTCGGCCCGCGCCACCCGCGGTTCGGACATCGAAACCACCGCCTTTAACACCAACTGCGAAGCGGCCGACGAAGTGGCCCGCCAGCTGCGCCTGCGCGACCTGGGCGGCCTGATCGTGATCGACTTCATCGACATGGAAGTCGCCAAGAACCAGCGCGAAGTCGAACAGCGCCTGAAGGACGCCCTGCACCATGACCGTGCACGCGTCCAGATGGGCAAGATCTCGCGCTTCGGCCTGATGGAACTGTCGCGCCAGCGCCTGCGTCCTTCGCTGTCGGAAGGTTCGCACGTCACCTGCCCGCGCTGCTCGGGCACCGGCCACATCCGCGATACCGAATCCTCGGCTCTGCAAGTCCTGCGTATCATCCAGGAAGAGGCGATGAAGGAAAACTCGGCCGCGATCCACGTCCAGGTTCCGGTCGACGTCGCTGCGTTCCTGCTGAACGAAAAGCGCGGCGAAGTGCTGAAGATCGAAACCCGTCACCGCATCACGGTCATTTTGGTGCCGAACAAGCATCTGGAGACCCCGCACTACAAGCTCGAGCGCATCAAGCACGACGATCCGCGCCTGGAAGACGCCGCCTCCAGCTACACGCTGGCCGAGTCGGCCGACACCGACATGGCTTTTGCCAAGCGCCAGAAGGAAGAAGCCAAGCCGCGCCAGGAAGCCGTGGTCAAGACCATTACCCCGGCCCAGCCGGCGCCGATGGTGGAACGCCGCGAGCCGGTCAAGGCCGAGGCCGCTCCTGCCGCAGCGCCCGCCGCTCCGGTGGCGCCGCCGCCTCCGGCCGAGCAGGGCTTCTTTGCCAAGCTGCGTAACTTCTTCTTCGGCACCCCGGCGCCGATGACCCCGCCGCCGGCTCCGGCAGCGGCACCCGTCAAGCCGGCCGAGCCGGCAGCGGCAGCCGCCGAGCGCGGCAACCGCGGCCAGCGCAATGGCCGTGGCGGCCGTAACGGTACCGGTACCGGCAAGGGCCGTGAGCGCGAAGACCGCGAACAGCTCGCCAAAGGCGCGCCGGCCGACGAGACCGCCAAGCCGGTCGACGCCGAAGGCAAGCCGGCCCGTCCGCCGCGCAAGCCGCGTGAACCGCGCGAGCCGCGTGAAGGCCGCGAGACCCGTGAAGTGCGCGAAACCCGCGACCAGGCCGAGGCGCCAGCCCAGCCGGCCCCGCGCACCGAGCGTGGCGAACGCGCCGAGCGTCCGGAACGTGCCGAGCGCCAGCCGCGCCAGCCGCGTGAGCGTGCCGAGCGCGCCCAGGTGGTCGAAGCCAAGGCCGAAGAACTGAGCGTGGTCCAGGCTACCGCCGCGACCACGGTCACGATCGCGGCTACCGCTCCGAATGGCGATCAGGAAATCATCCAGGAACAGGTGGTGCAGACCGTGATGGCTACCGTCGGCCCGAACGGCGAGGAAGCCGAGACCGATGGTGGCGATGAACCGCGCCGCCGCCGCCGTCGTGGCGGCCGCAACCGCAACCGCCGCGATCGCGACGGGGCCGACATCATCGACAACGAGAGCGGTGAAGAAGGCGCGGCACCGGCCTTCGCACCGGTTGCCGACGAAGAAGCCGCCAAGGTCCAGGCCGAAACCAAGGCTGCGAAAGCCAAAGGCGCCAAGCCGGCCAAGGCTGCTGCCACCCCGGGTCCGTGGCCCTTCCCGACCGCCGCTTCGGTGAAAGCCGCTGCCGAGAAAGCCGCGGCCGAACACGCCGCCGCCGAACACGCCGCAACCCAGGCACGTGCCGAAGCCGCGGCAGCAGCAGCCCTGCACGCCGCCGCCGCACAGGCAGCAGCCGAGGCCGCTGCCGCAGAGGTGAAGGCATCGAACCAGGGTGCGTGGCCCTTCCCGACCGCGCAATCGGTCGCCGAAGCCGCTGCCCGTCACGCTGCCGCCATGGCGCCGGTTGCTCCGGTTGCTCCGGCACCGGCTCCGGTTGAAGCCGTGGCTCCGGTCGAAGCCGCCGCTCCGGTCGAAGCCGCCGCTCCGGCTGCCCAGCCGGTCGTGATGCCGGCGCCGGTGGCCCCGGTGGCCCCTGCTCCGGCTCCGGTCGCAGCACCGGCACCGGCACCGGCACCGGTTGGCGCTGCCCCGGCCGATCTGGGCGAAACGCTGGCCCAGGCCGGCCTGCAACTGGCATCGACCGATCCGGAAAAGCTGCGCGCCGCCCAGGAAGCGGCTGCCCAGTCCCAGCAGCCGGTCCGTCTCGGCCGCACCCGCAAGCTTGCGCCGCCGCCGGCCCAGGAGCCGCTGATCCAGGTGGATACGCGCCAGTAAGTAGTATTAGCGCCAGCTAGCTGGCATTGAACGAAAATGGGAAGCCTCGGCTTCCCATTTTCATTTCAAGCGCTCGAATGTCAGTCGAACACCAGCGAGCGGTGTGCCGCGATGCCGGCCATCGCACCGTCGCCGATCGCGAACGATACGCTGCCCATGAAGCGGGCCGCGTCGCCGCAGGCGAACACGCCCGGCACCGAGGTCGCCTTCGACTCGTCGGTCCTGATCACCGCACCGAGTGGCCCCTCGCTCAGCTCGCAGCCGAGCTGGGCCGCCATCGGCCCCTGGATGCTGATGCGCGGGGCGACGAACAGCCCGGCCAGCTCCACCACAGTCCCGTCGGCCAGCCTGACGGATGCGCCTTCGCCGCAGATCTCGCCGACCGCCCGCGTCTCGATGGCGACGCCGCGTGCCTCCAGCTGGCGCAGCTGCTCCGCATTGGGCATGAAGGCGCCGTTGGTGAACAGGGTGGTCGGACCCCACTCCGGAATCAGGAGCGCCTGGTGCATCGACACCTCGCCCGCCGCCAGCACGCCCAGCGGTCCGCGATCGAATTCGTAGCCGTGGCAATACGGACAGGGAACGACCGAGCGGCCCCAGCGCTCGCGCAGGCCCGGCACATCCGGCAGGCGGTCGCTGACGCCGGTCGCCAGGATCAGGCGCTTGCCCTGCGCGGTTTCGCCGTCCTCGGTGCGCAGCTCGAAGCCGTCGCCGCTGCGCACCGCGGAGGCCACCCTGCCCTCGCGCCAGCTCAGGTCCGGATAGGCCAGCAACTGCTCCCTGGCATCGGCAAAAATCGCTTCCGGCGCCCGTCCATCCTGGCCGAGCAGGCCGTGCGATTCCGTGGCAAAGCGGTTGCGGCGCAGGCCGGCGTCGATCACCAGCACCTTGCGGCGTGCGCGCACCAGTTGCAGGGCGGCGGCCATGCCGGCATAGCTGCCGCCGGCGACGATCACGTCATGGTTCATGCGTTTCTCCCAACCGGCGCCGCATGTCTTCGGCCAGCTCGGCCAGGGACACTTCGCCCAGGCGCGCCAGCAGCAGGGCTTCGGCATCCTGAAAAGCCTGGTCCATGGCGGCATTCACCACCTGCTCGACCAGGCAGCCGGGGGATTCGCTGCGGTTGCCGATCGCCAGGATGGTCGGCGCGCCGAGGGCGTCGTAAATGTCGCGCAGCGTCACCCTGCTCAGGTCGCAGGACAGCTTCCAGCCGCCGCCATGCCCCTTCCCGGACTGGACGAAGCCTTGCTCGCGCAGGCCGGCCAGGATGCGCCGGATCACGACCGGATTGGTCTGCATCATCCCCGCCAGGGCCTCCGAGGTCATCGGCTGGTCCGTTTGCGCCATGTGGAGCAGGACGTGGAGCACGCCCGATAATTTGCTGTCGGTTTTCATGTAACTTATCGTATTACATGAAAAGCGGATTGGCAAGCCATGTAAAATGCTCAACCTTTCCCGATCTTTCATTGCATGCAGCCCATCCCCTTCCGCACCGCCCTGCGCTACTGGCTCAAGCTGGGTTTCATCAGCTTCGGCGGACCGGCCGGACAGATCGCGATGATGCATGCCGAGCTGGTCGAACGCCGCCGCTGGATCTCCGAGCAGCGCTTCCTGCACGCGCTCAACTACTGCATGCTGCTGCCCGGCCCGGAAGCGACCCAGCTCGCCGTCTACATCGGCTGGCTGATGCACCGTACCCTCGGCGGCATCGTGGCCGGGGTGCTGTTCGTGCTGCCTTCGCTGCTGATCCTGATCGCGCTGTCGTGGATCTACATGGCCTACGGCCACCTGCCGGCCATCGCCGGCGTCATGAACGGCATCAAGCCGGCGGTGGTCGCCATCGTGCTCGGCGCCGCCTGGCGCATCGGCAGCCGTACGATCCGCAACTGGCTGCTGGCCGCCATCGCCACTTGCGCCTTCGTCGCCATCGCCGTGCTGGCGCTGCCCTTCCCGCTGGTGGTACTGGGCGCGGCGCTGGCGGGCGTCGTGGGCGGACGCCTGCGCCCCGCCCTGTTCCAGCCCGGCGGCGCCCACAAGGCGGGCGGCAAGTCCCATGGCCCCGCGCTGATCGACGACGACACGCCGACGCCGCCACACGCCCGCTTCAGCTGGCGCGGGCTGGTGCGGGTGAGCCTGGCCGGCTGCGGCATCGGCCTGGCGGCCTGGCTGCTGCTGGCGGCGCTGTACGGCCCGTCGGGCGCGCTGGCGAGCATGGGCTGGTTCTTCACCAAGGCCGCGATGATGAGTTTTGGGGGCGCCTATGCCGTGCTGCCCTACGTCGTGCAGGGCGCCGTCGAGCACTATGGCTGGCTGAGCGCCGGCCAGATGATCGACGGCCTGGCGCTCGGCGAGACCACGCCCGGCCCGCTGATCATGATCGTGGCTTTTGTGGGCTTCGTCGGCGGCTGGACCCATGCGCTGTTCGGGCCGGGCGCACTGTTCGCCGCCGGCGCGGCCGGGGCGGCGGTGGCCAGCCTGTTCACCTTCCTGCCCTCCTTCGTGTTCATCCTGGCCGGCGGGCCGCTGGTCGAGTCCACGCGCGGCGACCTGCGCATGACGGCGCCCCTGACGGCGATCTCGGCGGCGGTGGTCGGCGTGATCGCCAGCCTGGCGGTGTTCTTCGGCGGCCAGGTGTTCCTGGGCGGCGGCAGGGCGCATTGGCCGGCGATCGCGATCGGCGCCACCGCCACCGTCGCCCTGCTCCGCTACAAGGTGGGAACGATCCCGCTGATCCTCGCCTGTGCGCTTGCGGGCATCATGCTATCGTATTGGAATGTCTGAGAAAATCATCATGCTGGGCGACGCCGGATCGCCGGCAATGCCTGCGCCGGCGGCGCTGGCCGAGCCTTCGGGACTGCTCGCGGACGCGCTCGGCCGGCCGCTGCACGACCTGCGCATCTCGGTCACCGACCGCTGCAACTTCCGCTGCGTCTACTGCATGCCGAAAGAGGTGTTCGACAAGAACTACGCCTACCTGCCCCACTCGTCGCTGCTGAGCTTCGAGGAGATCACCCGGGTGGCGCGCCTGTTCGTCGCCCACGGCGTCGAGAAGATCCGCCTGACCGGCGGCGAGCCGCTGCTGCGCAAGGACCTGGAACGCCTCGTCGCCCAGCTGCGCGAACTGCGGACGCCGTCCGGCCGCCCGCTCGACCTCACCCTCACCACCAACGGCTCGCTGCTGGCGCGCAAGGCCCGCGTACTGAAGGACGCCGGCCTGGACCGCGTCACGGTTTCGCTCGACGCCATCGACGACGCCATCTTCAAGCGCATGAACGACGTCGACTTCGCGGTCTCCGATGTCCTCGAAGGCATCGAGGCCGCGCACGCCGCCGGCCTCGGTCCGGTGAAGGTCAACATGGTGGTCAAGGGCGGCATGAACGACGCCCAGATCCTGCCGATGGCGCGCCACTTCAAGGGCACGCCGACCATCCTGCGCTTCATCGAATACATGGACGTGGGCGCCTCGAACGGCTGGAACATGGACGAAGTCATTCCGTCCGGCGAAGTGGTGCGGCGCATCGCCGCCGAGATGCCGCTCGAACCCATCGGCGCCAACTACGCGGGCGAGACCGCTTCGCGCTGGCGTTACGTGGACGGCAGCGGCGAGCTCGGCATGATCTCGAGCGTGACCCAGGCCTTCTGCAGCGACTGCTCGCGCATCCGCCTGTCCACCGAGGGCAAGCTCTACACCTGCCTGTTCGCGACCCGCGGCCACGACCTGCGCGCCCTGCTGCGCGAAGACCGCAGCGACCTCGAGATATCGTCCAGCATCGCCCAGCTGTGGAGCCGGCGCGCGGACCGCTATTCGGAAACGCGGACGATCAATACCGAAGGCCTGTCGCGCGGCGCGAAGAAAATCGAAATGTCTTACATCGGCGGATAAGAAAATGAATACTGAATCGATCAGCGGCCTGGTCCTGGCCGGCGGACGCGGCACGCGCATGGGCAACGTGGACAAGGGCCTGCAGCCCTTCGGCGGCTCGACCATGGTGGCGCACGTCCTGGACCGCCTGCGGCCGCAGGTGGCCAGCGTGGCCATCAACGCCAACCAGAACCTCGAAGCCTATGGCGCCTTCGGCGTGCCGGTCTGGCCGGACGATACGCCGGGCTTTGCCGGTCCGCTGGCCGGACTGGAAGCGGGCCTGCGCCGCTGCGCCACGCCCTACCTGCTGACCGCCCCCTGCGACTCGCCCTTCCTCCCGTCGGACCTGGCGGCGCGCCTGCTGCAGGGCCTGGAGGATGCCAGCGCCGACCTCGCGCTGGCGGTGACGGAAGAAAACGGCCTGCGCCAACCGCATCCAGTTTTCTGCATAATTAAATCCAGTAAAGTGGACGTGCTGTCGGCCTATCTTGCCGCCGGCGGACGCCGCATGGACGGCTGGTACCCGCAGATCAAGGTGGCCGAGGTGCTGTTCGAGGACACCGCCGCCTTCCGCAACATCAATACCCGCGACGAGCTGCAGAGTCTCGATCCCGCCGGGTCGCCCGTATCGGCTCCGCGCTTGGCCGACGTCGTCAGCTGCCTGTCCGCATATGACCCGGATGCCCTGCCGGTGCGCGACGCGCAGCGGATCATCCGCGACTTCGTTTCGCCGCTGCGCGCGACCGAACAGGTGGCGCTGCGCGCCGCGCTGGGACGGGTGCTGGCGGCGGACATCACGTCGCCGATCGACGTGCCGGCCCACGACAACTCGGCGATGGACGGCTATGCCCTGCGCGGCGAAGATTTGTCTACCGAAGCGTTGGTGCTTCTGCGCGTGATCGACACCGTGTATGCCGGTCGCACCTCCAGCGCCGTACCCGGCCCCGGCGAATGCGTGCGCATCATGACCGGCGGCGTGATGCCTGCCGGCTGCGACAGCGTGGTGCCGCAGGAACTCGTGACCGAATCCGGCGGTGTCATGGTCATGGCCCCCGGCACCATCCGCGCCGGCGACAACCGCCGCCTGGCCGGCGAAGACCTGAAGGCCGGCAGCGCCGCCCTGCGCAAGGGGAAGGTCATCCGCCCGGCCGACCTGGGCCTGCTGGCATCGCTCGGCGTGGCCGAGGTGCCGGTGCGGCGGCGCCTGCGCGTCGCCTTCTTCTCGACCGGCGACGAGCTGCGCTCGATCGGCCAGCCGCTCGACCAAGGCTGCGTCTACGACAGCAACCGCTACACCATCTACGGCATGCTGACGCGGCTGGGCTGCGACATCATCGACATGGGCGTGGTGCGCGACGACCCGCAGGCGCTGGAAGACGCATTACGCGAGGCCTGCGAAAACGCCGACGCCATCATCACCTCGGGCGGCGTCTCGGTGGGCGCGGCCGACTACACGAAGCAGATCATGGCGAAGCTCGGCGACGTCACCTTCTGGAAGATCGGCATGCGCCCGGGCCGTCCGCTGGCCTTCGGCCGCATCGCCTCCAAGGGCCACAGCGCCTTCCTGTTCGGGCTGCCGGGCAATCCGGTGGCGGTGATGGTCTCCTTCTACTTCTTCGCCCGCGAAGCGCTGCTGCGCATGATGGGGGCCGAGTCACCCCTGCCTTTATTGAAGGCGCGTTCGGTTGCGCCGATCCGCAAGAAGCCGGGCCGCACCGAATACCAGCGCGGCGTACTGTCGCGCGGCGCGGACGGACAGCCCGAGGTGAAGATCACCGGCTCGCAAGGCTCGGGCATTTTGCGCTCGATGTCGGAGGCGAACTGCATGGTGGTGCTGCAGGATGAACAGGGTAGCGTGCAGGCTGGGGAGATGGTGGATGTGTTGATGTTCGAGGGCTTGATTTGAACATGCCTTGCTGTCCGCTTCTGGGGTTGGCATGCGTAACTGATATTTAGCAAAGACTTTATTGATATCAATGTAGCGACGATTCGGATTCCTACCATTGAGCAGTTCTGCTTACATGGATTGGGAACCCTGGATGAATTTCAAAGATATCGTCGAAGGATTCGCCGGCTTATCCGAAGCGAATCGTCCCATCCGGGCGCGGCTGTCCAAAGGACCGCGCGTGCTCGAAGACGTCTTGCTGATCAAACGGGTCACCGGAAGCGAGACCTTATGCGGTGGGCTGGAATACCGCCTCCTGTGTGTATCGACGCGTGTCGATCTCCCCTTGAAGGAATTCATTGCGTCGCCGGTCGAGCTGCAGTTCGTGACGGATCGCGGCGATCTGCGCTCCGTGTGCGGCATTGTCGCGCAAGCGGCTGCGGGGCAGAGCGACGGCGGCCTGGCGACCTATGAACTGGTGCTGCGCGACGCACTGGCGCTGATGGAGTGCCGCAGCAATACACGCGTCTTCCGCAACCTGAACGAATTGGACATTACCGAAGTCATCCTCGACGAGTGGCGACGGAACAATCCCGTGCTGGCCAAGGCTTTCGACGTGGACTGGTCCTTTGTGACCGGCAGCTATCCCGCCCGCGAATTCACGATGCAGCATAACGAATCCGACGCGGACTTCCTGCGCCGGCTTTGGAAACGGCGCGGCATCGCATGGTTCATGCGGCCCGGACAAGCCAGCCAGGACATACCGGCTCATTCCCTGGTGCTGTTCGACGACGCGTTCACGCTCCCGCAGAATGCCGCCGGTACCGTCCGCTACCACCGGGACGACGGCACCGAGCAAAGCGACAGCATTTTCGCGTGGAGCCCGGTACGCGCGCTCAGACCCGGCAATGTCAGTCGCCTCAGCACGGATTACATGCAGGGCCGTCCGATGACAAGTCACACGCCGTCCCATATCGATCAGGGAGCGGCGGGCAACCGGTTCGCATTCAGTCTCGACGATTACCTGATCGACGTGCCGCACGCAGGCAACGATGGGGACGACTACCGGAATCTCGGCGAATTGCGCATGAAACGCCATGAGTACGAGTCGAAATGCTTTTACGGCGAAAGCAGCGTGCGTGATTTGTGTATCGGGCAGTGGATCGGCTTGACCGGCCATCCCGAGATCGATACCCACCCCGCAAAAGAACGGGAATTCATCGTCACGCGTCTGGAGGTCGAGGCGGAAAACAATCTTCCCAAGACCGTCGCGGACCGCGTACAGCGCTTATTCACCCACAACCGGTGGAACGAAGGGCCCGTCGATAGCGCGCTACGGCAAGCCAGCGAAGAGCGCGGCATGCGTTATACCAATCGCTTTTCGTGCGTGCGTCGCGGCATTCCCATCGTCCCCGCCTTCGACCCGCGTAGCGATTTGCCGCGCCCGCAACTGCAAAGCGCCATCGTGGTCGGCCCACCCGGCGAAGAAGTGCACTGCGACGAGAATGGCCGGGTCAAGGTGCGCTTTCCGGGCACCAGGGTGGAGGACCATAGCCACGCGCAAGGGGCGGGCGCCAGCGATACCGGCCGCGACTCCGCCTGGATACGCGTAGCCAGTACCTGGGCCAGCAATCAATGGGGAACGATCACCTTGCCACGGGTGGGCGATGAAGTCATCGTCGATTTCCTCGGCGGGGACCCGGACAAACCGATCATCGTGGCGCAAGTCTACGGGGCCATGGCGCCGCCGCCCTCCTTCAGCCACACAGGAAAGCTGCCCGGCAACAAGCACCTGGCTGGTATCAAGAGCAAGGAAGTACAAGGCCTTCGCTACAACCAGCTGCGTCTCGACGACACCCCGGGACAGATCAATGCGCAACTCTCTTCCCAGCACGGACACAGCGAACTGAATCTCGGCTGGCTCACCCATCCGCGCAACGACGGCAAGGGTGAGGCACGCGGCGAAGGTGCCGAGCTGCGCAGCGACCACGCGGTTGCGGTACGCGGAGCGCAAGGCGTGCTCATCAGCGCCGCGGCACGCCAGAAGGCCAGCGGCAAACAACTGGACCGCGCCGAACTGATCGGTCTGGTCGAGGCGCTACAGGGTGTACAGCAGCAGCTCTCCGAACTGTCGGTGACCCATCACGCGGACGCTACCTCCGACAAAGAGCTCAAACAGCTGATCGCTTACCTAAAGCAGTGGGAAGCCGGCAGCAACACCGACAGCAATGGCACGGACGATGGCGGCCAGGCAGTGGTCGCGCTTTCCGCGCCCGCAGGCGTCGCGCTAAGCAGCCAGGACAACATCGCCATCGGCGCACAGACGCATGTCGATGTGCTCAGCATCGGGAACACCCAGCTGTCGGTCGGCAGAAAACTGCTGGCGCGGGTCGCGGAAAGTATCAGCCTGTTCGCGCACCGGCTCGGCATCAAGCTGATCGCCGCGAGCGGCAAGCTCGAACTGCAGACACATGCCGACGATATTGAGCTCACCTCTTCCAAGCGCATCGTCTTGACTGCCACCGAGGAGATCGTGCTGCAGGCACCGAAGATCCGCATGGTGGCGCAGGGCGCGCAAGTGGATATCGGCGGTGGCTCCATCACGCAGCAGAGCAGCGGTGAGCACACCATCAAGTCGTCGAAATTCGCGCACGTCGGGCCGACTGGAGGTTCTCCGGTCGCAGTGCCTTCGATCGTCAGCGAGTCGGCGCACGACCAGCAGACGGTTCTCCGATGGATTGGGACCGACGAGCCGATGAAGAACCAGCGCTATCGCATTACTACCGAGGACGGGCGCACGTTCGAAGGACGGACTGATGCAGCTGGGTTGACCGAACGCTTTACCAGTGCGATTCCATTCGGGCGCTACAGCATCGAAGCTTTGGACGACTGATTTCATGGGGAGAATACGATGACGACTGCCGAACATCCCTTGCCCGCGCAAGCACATGCTGGTGCCGCCCGCAAAGCCGAAGGGTTTGCGACACCGAAGCAGGACAAGAAGCCTCAATGTGCGCGGATGCTGCCGAAACGGGTACTGCCGATCATCTTTTTGCCAGGGATTATGGGGTCGAATTTGCGGATGAGTATGGAGCGGCAGAAGGAGTTGCGCCAGAAGGACAATATTGCCTGGCGGCCGGACACGCTTGACCCTTCGAAACCAATCAACATTACCAGGGCCGCCAACGAAAGCCCAGCCGATCGCCAATTGCGGCTGGACCCGTTACAAACGACAGTGGACATTTACGACTCCTCTGGACCTTCGAACGTAGTGGGTGACGGGCGCCATGGCAATGTCGAACTCGCCCCGAACTTTGACTCTGCCTTACTGGCAAGCGATCCGGTAGTCCTATCTGGCGGCGGCACGGCTGCACAAAAGGCACGTGCACGAGGCTGGGGCGAAGTCTTTTTTAAGAGCTATGGACAATTGCTGCAACATCTTGAATCACGCCTCAACAGTACTTTCTCCGAAGGCAAACTTCGTCCGGAGTGGCACGATGTCGTGGGAGTCGAGCCAAAAATCTGGGGTGCGGATCCAAAACTCCCCCAACAGGCATAAACGGCGGAAGAACTCAAAAAGCTTGCGACTGGCTGCTGGTTTGCCGTTTATTCGTTTGGTTATAACTGGCTGCAATCGAATGGCGACAGCGCAAAGATTATTGCTGTCCGAATCAATAAGCTCATCGACGATTTCAACCGCTCAGGCTACGAATGCAACCAAGTCATCGTTGTAACGCATTCGATGGGTGGCCTTGTCGGTCGGGCGCTGATTCATTCGAACTTCGGCAACCTGCAAGACAAGGTGTTGGGCATCGTGCATGGTGTGATGCCGGCCATTGGCGCGCCTGCAGCTTATCGACGCATGCGCGCAGGTTTCGAAGATCCTGGCCTGATTAGTACTAGCAAAGCCAATATCGAAGCGAGCGTTGCCGCCAAGGTGGCAGGGAACCACGGTGACGAAGTCACGGCAGTGCTGGCGAACGCGCCTGGTGGGCTTCAGTTGCTGCCTAGCGAGGCTTACGGAAATGGCTGGCTACGCGTTCGCCATAATGGGCATGACCTGGACGCCTGGCCAAAAAATGGCGATCCTTACAATGAAATATACAAAATTCAGGGCAAATGGTATGCGCTGTTTCGAGAAGACTGGATCAATCCCTCCGGGCGTTCTCTTGAAAAGGGTGGCGGAACATTCGAACGTACTTGCGAATATCTCGACATAGCCAGAAACTTTCATCGAATGATTATGAAAACCTATCACCCGAACAGTTATGCTCATTACGGCGCCGACAGCAAACGACATAGTTTCGGTGAGGTGGTGTGGGAAATCATTAATTGCACCGCCGCAACTGGGTGGCAAAATTGGCCAATTCTTGAAGATAACAAACAGGGCCAGCTAAGATTGGTTGACTGGGACCCTGGCGCCGCAAATAACATCGCCAGCTTGCTGGCCGAGGATCTGGTTCCCGCCCCGGTATTCGCAAGGATCCTCCCGGCTTCGTCTCCTGGAGACCAGACCGTACCCGCCAAATCTGCAGACCATCAACTGCACAGCGATAGTTTCAAAGGCATATTTCGCCAAACCGGATACGAACATCAGTCCAGCTACAAAGACCCGCGGGCTGTTGCCGCTACCTTGTACAGCATCGTTCGCATCGCTCAGAACGCCAAATGGAAAAACGAGAAGGAGTAATTGCATATGGCTCTTACGAAATGCTTGCCTTTCATTCTTCTCTCAAGCGTGGCATTGCTGCTCACTGCCTGCGATCCTAAACCCCAACAATGGAAAAAGCCGAACATGATCGCACTCTCACCCCGTCTGCAACCAATTTTCAAAAAAACCAGGACGGTGTGCTTTGGCAGATTTATGGTAGATGTACCGGCATCGACAACCGTGGTTTGGGGCGGAGTCGATATACCGTTGGGCGTGAATGTCTACCCCAATGGCGTTGAGGAAGTAAATGGGTTGGCGCAAAAGCTCATCAATGAGTTGAAAAGCGAAAAAGCTATTTATCTCAACGATATCCCTTTGCTGATTTCGGTTGAGAACTTGAAAGACCCCGATGGCCAGATCGTAACGGGTTACGACGGTTTTGAAGCAATTGGGGCACTTAAAATCAACGGATACTTTAAACTGAATGACGATGGCGTTATCATCGACGCCCGCCCGCTAAAAGACCGTCGGGAGAGTGCTACAGCCCGCATCAAGAGCATGGCTCGCCGCCTGCGCCTACGTGCCGAAAACGAGATCCCGACTGAGCCCGGCAACTGCATCGAATATGCCTTCCTGCCGGATGAACCCGGACCACCCAAGGAGCCGCCAGCCGAACTCCTAAGTATCGGCTTCCGCCTGAAAGAATTTCCGGACGTACACCTTTCAATCCAAATTCGCCCCTCCAACCCGCATTATTCCGAAAGCGACTCGCTGGAATGGCAACTGGAGCGTTTAGAGAAAGATCTGAAAGCAGAAGATCCCAACCATCCAATGTTGAAAACTGTCTATTTCCGCAGAGGGCCCCGCCAGATCCATGATTGGGTAAACGGCTTCGAAGGCTTGTCACGCTCGCCGGAACAAAGCACGGTACACTCGGTTCATGATTTCGCTATCGCGTTTAGAGGCGTCGCGGGAAACTATTTGAAACCTTTTGCGGACATCCGCATGCAAACCGGCGTCGCCAATAACGCCATCGGCGCCACCAAAGCCAGCCTGACCGACGAAGAAGCCATCGCCGTCTGGGACAAGATCACCAGCACGATCCGCCTGCGTCCAACCGGGACGACGACAGTCAAAGCCACTGACGCAGGACCACGGCTGCCGCTGGGAGAACTTGCCGCAACCGGGCGCATTTGTCCGCAAACGGGGTGGTGGGAATCCGACGAACCGGCAGCACGACAGGACGACCGGCGCCAGCACATCAAGGCCGGAGAACGGATGCCGCATGTGGTATCGCTTGGCGAGCCGTCGCTGTGGCAAAAAATCAAAGGAGTATATCCCTCTTACCGTACGGCGACCGTATGGAAACTGGTCGGATATGGCGATCCGCCCGCCCCCGCCCACCTGGCAGCAGAGACGCCAACCGACAAAAAGGGTTAAGCCATGCGCAACGTGATCCGTCTAGGCGACCCCACTTCACACGGTGGCAAGGTCGAAAGCGTAAGCGCGACGCACTTCACGGTCGGCGGCATCCCGGTCGCCCGCGTCGGCGACAAATGCAGCTGCCCCATCAAAGGCCACGACAACTGCACGATCGCCGAGGGCGACCCGCATCACGTCATCGACGGGATCGCCGTTGCACACGAGGGTCATAAAACGACGTGCGGCGCGACATTGATTGCGACGACAGGCAATTACGGCGGCGAATGATCAAGCGAGGTCGTCGCCATCCGCCGGCGCAGCCCCCAGCATCAACTGCGCCGCCTCGCTCGGCAGCGCCTCGACCGACTTCAGCTTGCGCGCCATCTGCCGGCTGCGCACCTCGGCATTCTCGATGTTCTTGGCCGCGCGTTCGAGCGTGGTCTTGGTGGCGGCCAGCACGTCGCCGAACTTGCCGAACTCGGTCTTCACCGCGCCCAGCACCTGCCAGACTTCGGATGAGCGCTTTTCCAGCGCCAGCGTGCGGAAGCCCATCTGCAGGCTGTTGAGCAGCGCGGTCAAGGTCGACGGTCCGGCGATCGTCACGCGCAGGGTGCGCTGCAGCTCGTCGGCCAGGCCCGGGCGGCGCATCACCTCGGCGTACAGGCCTTCGGTGGGCAGGAACAGGATCGCGAAGTCGGTGGTCTGCGGCGGCGAGACGTATTTTTCGCAGATCGTTTTCGCCTCGTTGCGCACCGCGCGTTCCAGCTCGGCGCCGGCGCGCACCACGCCGTCGGCATCGGCGGTATCGGCCGCATCCACCAGGCGCTCGTACTGCTCTTTCGGGAACTTGGCGTCGATGGGCAGCCACAGCGGCGGGCCGCCCTCGACCGTGCCCGGCAGCTTGATCGCGAACTCGACGCGCGCGTTCGAGCCGCTGACCGTCTCGACGTTCTTGGCATACTGCTCGACCGTCAGCACCTGCTCGAGCAGCATCTCCAGTTGTACCTCGCCCCAGGTGCCGCGCGTCTTCACATTGGTCAGCACGCGTTTCAGGTCGCCCACGCCGATGGCCAGCTGCTGCATCTCGCCCAGGCCCTGGTGCACGCGCTCGAGGCGGTCGGACACCTGGCGGAAGGATTCGGTCAGCCTGGTCTCCAGCGTCGCGTGCAGCTTTTCGTCGACGGTCTGGCGCATCTCTTCCAGGCGGCGCGCATTGTCGGCCTGCAGGTCGCGGATCTTGGTCTCGAGCGTGCCGCGAACTTCCAGCATGCGCTGGGCGTTCGATTCGGTCAGCGTGGCGATGGCCGTGTTCATGCTGTCGGCGAAGCGCTTCAGCACGCGCGCCTGTTCTTCGCGTCCGCCGGCGGCGTGCAGCTGGATCTGCTGGCGCATCGCTTCCAGCTGCTGGGCGGTGGCGGCCTGGTTCTGGGCCAGGTGGGCGGCCAGTTCCTGGCGCGTGGCCTGGGCGCTGGTCTGCAGCTCGTGGCGCAGCTCGCGCTCCAGGCGTTCGAAGGCGTGGGCCGGGCCGTCCGCGTCTTTTCCGTTGCCGCGGCTGCGCGCGAACAGGGCGAACTGCAGGGCGAGCACGGCCAGCAGGCCGATCGCGAGGACGATGAACTCGATCGTGGACATATCAGTGCGGGCGATTCCGCATCCAGTCGGCGGTCTGGTAGAAGGCGCCCATCAGGCGCAGGCGCAGGTCGTAGTCGTAGCCGAGATCTTCCAGCGCCATCGCCATGCAACGCAGCCATTGGTCGCGTTCGGTGGTGCCGATCGCGAACGGCAGGTGGCGGGCGCGCAGCATCGGGTGGCCGTAGAGTTCGATGAAGAGGTTGGGGCCGCCCAGCCAGCCGGACAGGAACATGAACAGCTTCTCGCGCGAGCTGTCGTTGGGCACCGGGTGCATGGCGTGGATGCCGGCGAAGTCCGGCTCGAGCTGCATGATGTCGTAGAAACGGTCGACCAGTTCGCGCAGGCGGGACTCGCCGCCGATCAGTTCATAGGCGCTGCGTTCGTCCGCGGCTTCCTGGTCTTGGGGGGTGGTCTGAGATTCTTGCATCTGCCCATGATAGCGCAGCGGACAAGGCCCGTGGGAGGGCCTTTTGTCCCAGGTCGGCGATGCGCAACAGATGCGTGGGCACGATGTGCCCACGTTCTCCGCCTCGATTACGCCTCGCGCAAAGTCTGCAGCGGCGGCTGCCGCAACACATTGCGCAGTCCCAGCCAGCCGCCGATCAGCGCGCACGCCGCCCCCACCAGCAGCCCGGCCGCCCACACCTGGGGCTCGAAATGCCAGGGGAATTTGAACTGGTATTCGGCCAGCGCCCAACCCAGTCCCGCCGCGCCGGTCGCCGCCAGCAGGCCGGACAAGCCTCCCACCAGCGCGAACTCGATCCGCTGCGCGCTCGCCAGCTGGCGGCGGGTGGCGCCCAGCGCGCGCAGCAGGCCGGCTTCGCGGGTGCGCTCGGCCGTCGATCCCATCAGGGCCGCGTACAACACCAGCACGCCGGAGACCAGGGTGAACAGGAACAGGAACTCGACCGCGGTCACCACCTGGTCCAGCACGTCCTGCAGCTGGCGGATGATGCCGCTGACGTCGATCACGGTCAGGTTCGGATACTTTCGCGTGAGCGTGTTCGCCAGGCCAACGCCGCGCGCCGGCAGGTGGAAGGCGGTCATGTAGGTGGTCGGTGCGTCGCGCATTGCGGCCGGGTTGATGACGACGAAGAAGTTGGCGCGCATCGAGCCCCATTCCAGCTTGCGCAGGCTGGTGATCTTCGCATCGACCTGCAGGCCGCCCATGTCGAAGCGCATGGTGTCGCCGAGCTTCAGGCCCAGGGTCTGCGCGATACCCTGCTCGACCGAGGCTTCGGCCACGCCGGGAGCGTCGCGATACCACTGGCCGGCCACGACGTCGTTCCCTTCCGGCAGATCGTTCACGCTGGAGAGGTTGAATTCGCGGTCCGACAGCGCCTTGGCGCGCTCGCTGGTGTAGGTGGCGGCGGTGATCTCCTTGCCGTTCACCGCCACCAGGCGGCCGCGGATCATCGGATAGAGCATCGGGTTGTCGACGCCGGCCGCGCTGATGGTCTTTTCCACGCCCTCCTTCTGGTCGGGCTGGATGTTGATGATGAAGCGGTTCGGCGCGTCGGCCGGGGTGGCCAGGCGCCAGGCGTCCATCAGGTCGCCGCGCACCACGGTCAGCACCAGCAGCGCCATCAGGCCCAGTGACAGCGAAACGATCTGCACCACCGTGGCGCCGGGCCGCCGCTGCAGCGAGGTGATGGCGAAGCGCCAGCCCTGGTTGCGGGAGACGCCGCGCAGGCTGCGCAAGCCCAGCAGCGCCAGCCAGCCGACCAGCGCGAACACGGCCAGGCCGCCGAGGAAGCCGCCGGCGGTCAGCAGCGCCAGTTTGAGGTCGCCTGCCTGCCACAGCAGCAGGCCGACGAAGACCGCGGTGCCGAGGCCATAGGTGGCAAGCGCCATCGGCCGCGGCGGCGCTTGCTCGCGGCGGATCACGCGGTTGTGCGGCACGTTGCGCAGCTGGAGCACGGGCGGCAGCGCGAAGCCGACCAGCAGCAGCAGGCCGGTGGCCACGCCCTGCAGCGCCGGCAGCAGCGATACCGGCGGCAGCTCGGTCGGGATCAGATTGCCGATCAGTTCCAGCAGCACGTAGTGGGCGGCGAAGCCGACCAGCACGCCGAGCAGGCTGCCCGCCAGGCCGACCAGTGCGAACTCGATCAGGAACAGCAGCCCGACCTGGTTCTGGGTTAGCCCCAAGCAGCGCAGCATGGCCACCGAATCCAGGTGGCGCTGCATGAAGCGGCGCGCCGCCATCGCCACGGCCACCGCCGCCAGCATCGCCGACAGCAGGCCGACCAGGGCCAGGAAGCGCTCGGCACGATCGAGGGTCGAGCGCATCTCGGGGCGGCCGTTTTCCAGGTTCTCGATGCGCACGCCCTTGACCTTATCGAGCGCGATGCGTTCGCGCACCCAGCGCTCGTAACCGGCCACCGCGGCCTGGTCGTTCGGCGAACGCGCGGCGACCTGCATGCGGTAGGTGATGCGCGCGTAGTTGTCGGCCAGGCCGGTGGCTTTCAGGTCCGACAGCGCCAGCATCACGCGCGGCGCGAAGTTCGAGAACGAGGCGCCGCGATCGGGTTCGGTGGCGATCAGGCGGGCAATCGTGAAGCTCTTGTCGCCCAGCTGGATCACGCTGCCGATCTTGACTTTCAGCGGTGGCAGCAGGTTGACGTCGACCCAGACCGTGCCCGGGGCCGGGGTGTCGCGGGTGGCGTCGCCGAGGGCCTCGCTGGCGTCGACCGGGCTGGTGGTGATCTTCAGCTGGCCGCGCAGCGGATAGGTGGGCGAGACCGCCTTCACCGATGCCAGCACGGCCTGGGATGCATCCCCGGTTCCGGCCTGGGCCATGCTCGGGAAGGTGACGGTGTCGGCCAGCCGCAGGCCGCGCCGCCGGGCTTCATCGCGCCAGTCCTGGCGCAGCGGCTGGTCGGCGTTGATCAGGAGGTCGGCGCCGAGCAGCTGGTGGGCGTCGCGGTTCAGGCCGGCGCGCATTCGGTCCACGAAAAAGCCGACCGCGGTGAGGGCCGACACCGCGACCACCAGCGCCACCAGCAGGAAGCGCAGTTCGCCGGCGCGCCAGTCGCGCGCGGTCATGCGCAGGGATTGCATCAGCATTAATTGGCCTCACTGAAAAAACGGTCGACTTCGGCCAGCCAGGCGCGCTTCTGTTCCGGCTCGAGGAAGGCGGCGGCAAAGCTGTTGCGCGCGAGCTGGCGCGCATGCGAGCGGTCCAGCGGCAGCGCCTCGAAGGCGGCGACGTAGTTCTCGTTGAGGTAGCCGCCGAAGTAGGCCGGATCGTCGGAGTTGACGGTGGCGACCAGGCCGGCGTCGAGCAGGCGGCGCAGGTTGTGCTCGCCCATCACGTCGAATACGCGCAGCTTGATGTTCGACAGCGGGCACACCGTCAGCGCCATCTGCTCGCGCACCAGGCGCTGCACCAGGGCGGGATCGTCGAGGCAGCGCACGCCGTGGTCGATGCGCTCCACGTTCAGCACGTCCAGCGCGCTCTCGATATAGGCGGGCGGCCCCTCCTCGCCCGCGTGCGCGACCAGGTGCAGGCCGAGATTGCGGGCGCGTTCGAACACGCGCGCGAATTTTTCGGGCGGGTTGCCGACTTCGGAGGAATCGAGGCCGACGCCGATGAGCTTGTCGCGGTAGGGAATCGCCTCCTCCAGCGTGGCGATCGCCTCTTCCTCCGACAGGTGGCGCAGGAAGCACAGGATCAGGCTCGCGCTGACCGGGCTGTCCTGGCAGGCGCGCCAGATGCCGTTGATGACGGTCTCGAAGGCGACGCCGCGCGCGGTATGGGTTTGCGGGTCGAAGAAGATCTCGGTGTGGCGCACATTGTCGGCTTGCGCACGCCGGAGATAGGCGGCGGTCATGTCGTAGAAATCCTGCTCGGTCAGCAGCACACTGGCGCCCGCGTAATAGATATCGAGGAAGGATTGCAGATCGCTGAAGGCGTAGGCCTGCCGCAACGCTTCGACGGTGGGGTAAGCGAGGGATACGCCGTTTCTTTGCGCTAGCTCAAAAATCAGCTCGGGTTCCAAAGAGCCTTCGATATGGATGTGCAATTCTGCCTTCGGCATTGCCTGCAGGGTGAGGCGCAGCTCTTCGTTCAGCATGAGGGATCTCCACGGTGGACCGGCGTTTGTCGCCATTTGGAGAAGTGTAGCGCATGCGCTCTCCAGGCTCATTTCACCCTGGAATTTTATAGACGGCCGACGGCATACGCGCGTGCGCCACTGCTTAGCAAGTTGGTGCACTATTGACTTACCTTTTGACAAACACGACGCTGTCCAACGGGGCCAAAAACCCTGTCAAACATGACCTCGCCAGGACCCTGCAAAACGGCGTCAAGACTGGATCCGCAGGCTCGTCAAAATGGTTTTTTTCGACGCACGACACTGTTTTGACTTCGAGAACTAATAGGCACATAATAAATTTCATAAGCGTAAGAAGACGCTCTCTGCGGGCGCTAACCAACCGGTTTTCATAACCGGATGAGAACAAGAAAATCGCCCTCCGTTTCATGTCAGGTCACATGCCTGACCTCTCAAACGTAGACGGCGACCCCACAACAGCTTGATGCCAGAACCGGGGCCTGGGCAGTCGTCTTTCATCGGCTGCCGCGACAGTGATCAGTGTTAGCACATTAGAGGACATTCACATGACCATTTTTGATAACTACGCAGCCCGCTATGAGCGTACCCGGGAAGAGGAATACTCCCTGTCGGAGTATCTTCAACTGTGCAAGAAAGACCCCCTGACTTACGCCAGCGCTCCCGAGCGCATGCTGGCCGCCATCGGCGACCCCACCCTGGTCGACACCCGCCTCGACCCGCGCCTGTCGCGCATCTTCGCCAACAAGGTCATCAAGATTTATCCCGCCTTCCGCGAGTTCTACGGCATGGAGGAAGTGATCGAGCAGGTCGTCTCCTACTTCCGTCACGCGGCCCAGGGCCTGGAAGAACGCAAGCAGATCCTTTACCTGCTGGGCCCGGTTGGCGGTGGCAAATCGTCGATTGCCGAAAAGCTCAAGCACCTGATGGAACAGATTCCGTTCTTCGCGATCAAGGGCTCGCCGGTGAACGAATCGCCGCTGGGCCTGTTCAACGAAGAGGAAGACGGCGCCATCCTGGAAGAGGACTACGGCGTCCCGCGCCGCTACCTGCGTGGCGTCCCCAGCCCGTGGGCAGTCAAGCGCCTGCACGAGTTCGGCGGCGACATCAACAAGTTCCGCGTCGTCAAGCGCTACCCCAGCATCCTCAAGCAGATCGCGATCGCCAAGACCGAGCCGGGCGACGAGAACAACCAGGACATCTCCTCGCTGGTGGGCAAGGTCGACATCCGCAAGCTCGAAGACTATTCCCAGGACGATCCGGACGCCTACAGCTACTCCGGCGGCCTGTGCCTGGCCAACCAGGGCCTGATGGAATTCGTCGAGATGTTCAAGGCCCCGATCAAGGTCCTGCACCCGCTGCTGACCGCGACCCAGGAAGGCAACTACAAGGGCACCGAGGGCTTCGGCGCGATCCCCTTCGAGGGCATCATCCTGGCGCACTCGAACGAGTCCGAGTGGAAGACCTTCCGCAACAACCGCAACAACGAGGCTTTCCTCGACCGGATCTACATCGTGAAGGTGCCCTACTGCCTGCGCGTGTCCGACGAGATCAAGATCTACGACAAGCTGCTGCGCAACTCCTCGCTCGACAAGGCGCCCTGCGCACCGGGCACGCTGCGCATGATGGCCCAGTTCGCGATCCTGTCGCGCCTGAAGGATCCGGAAAACTCCAGCATCTATTCGAAGATGCTGGTGTACGACGGCGAGAACCTGAAGGATACCGATCCGAAGGCCAAGTCGATGCACGAATACGTCGACTACGCCGGCGTGGACGAAGGCATGAACGGGCTGTCGACGCGCTTCGCCTTCAAGATCCTGTCGAAGGTCTTCAACTTCGATAACACCGAGGTCGCGGCGAATCCGGTCCACCTGCTCTACGTTCTCGAGCAGCAGATCGAACGCGAGCAGTTCGCCGGCGAGACCGAGCAGCGCTACATGTCCTATATCAAGGAACACCTGGCGCAGCGCTACGTCGACTTCATCGGCAAGGAGATCCAGACCGCCTACCTGGAAAGCTATTCCGAGTACGGCCAGAACATCTTCGACCGCTACGTGACCTTTGCCGACTTCTGGATCCAGGACCAGGAATTCCGCGATCCGGACACCGGCGAGAGCTTCGACCGCGAATCGCTGAACGCCGAGCTGGAGAAGATCGAGAAGCCGGCTGGCATCTCGAATCCGAAGGATTTCCGAAACGAAATCGTCAACTTCGCCCTGCGTGCGCGTGCGACGAACGGCGGCAAGAATCCGGCCTGGACGAGCTACGAGAAATTCCGCACCGTGATCGAGAAGAAGATGTTCTCGAACACCGAGGAACTCTTGCCCGTCATCTCCTTCAATGCGAAGGCGAGCACGGAGGATGCAACCAAGCACGCCGACTTCGTGGCCCGTATGGTCGAGAAGGGTTATACGCCGAAGCAGGTTCGGCTGCTGTGCGAGTGGTACCTGAGGGTTCGCAAATCCTCGTAACCAGGCCATTGCCACACCAGGTGCGTGGTTGGGCGGACCAGATTTCTGGTCCGCCCGTAGGCTTTGTCCCACCAAAATCCGGGACGCCAACCACGTTGATGCGCGGCGCGTTAATATAGGGGTACCGGTGGTGACCCGGCCCGCCGCGAATTTGAGCAGGAGGCCTGTTTTGACTTACCTCATCGACCGACGCTTGCAGGGCAAGAACAAGTCTGCGGTCAACCGCGAACGCTTCTTGCGCCGCTACAAGGCGCAAATCAAGGATGCGGTCGGTCGGGCGATCAAGGGTCGCTCGATCACCGACATCGAAAATGGCGAGAAGGTCTCGATTCCCGTCAAGGACGTGAACGAGCCCAAGTTCGGGCACGCCCATGGGGGTGTCTGGGAAGTCGTCAACCCCGGCAATACCGAATACCAGAAAGGCGACCAGATCAACCGTCCGCGCAGCGGCGGCGGCGGCAGTGGACGCGGCCGTGCCGGCAACAGCGAGCAGACCACCGAAGACGATTTCATCTTCGAACTGAGCCGCGAAGAATTCATGAATTACTTCTTCGAAGACCTCGAGCTGCCGAACATGATCAAGACGCAGCTGACCCAGGTCGTCGAATTCAAGAACCAGCGCGCCGGCTACAACATCTCCGGCACGCCGTCCAATATCCACGTGCTGCGCTCCCTGCGCGGCGCGCTCGGCCGCCGCATCGCCGTGGGCGGACCGAGCCGCAAGAAGCTCGCCAGCCTGGAACAGGAGCTCGAAGAGATCCAGGCGCTGGGCGCCGAGGACGACGACCCGCGCGTACTCGAACTGAAGCACAAGATCCACGCGCTGCACACGCGGCTGCTGGCGATCCCCTTCATCGACCCGATCGACCTGCGCTACAGCAACCGGATCAAGGTACCGAAGCCGTCGACCTCGGCCGTGATGTTCTGCATCATGGACGTCTCCGGCTCGATGGACGAAAGCCGCAAGGACACCGCCAAGCGCTTCTTCATCCTGCTCTACCTGTTCCTGAAGCGCGCGTACGAGAAGATCGACGTGGTCTTCATCCGCCACCACACGGCCGCCGCCGAGGTCGACGAGAACGACTTCTTCCACTCGCGCGAATCGGGCGGCACCGTCGTGTCCTCGGCGCTGCACCTGCTGAACAAGGTCATCAGCGAGCGCTACAGCAGCGGCGACTGGAATACCTACGTGGCCCAGGCTTCCGACGGCGACAACTGGGACAACGACTCGGTCCTGTGCAGGCAGATCCTGACCAATGCGATCATGCCGCGGGTCCAGTACTACACCTACGTCGAGATCACGGACGGCCCGCCGCAGAACCTGTGGGAGCAGTATTGCGAGGTGGCGGCCACGCATGCGAACTTCGCGATGCAGAAGATCGTGACCCCGGCCGACATCTACCCGGTATTCCGCGAATTGTTCAAGAAGCAGCCCAAGTAGACGAGGCCCGCTCATGCCAAGAGATCCCAAGAATCCGCGTGCCCTGCCCGACCAGTCGGAGTGGACCTTCGACCTGATCGAGCAAGCCCACGAGGAAATCCGCCGGGTGGCCAGGAAGTTTGGCCTGGACACCTACCCCAACCAGCTCGAGATCATCACCGCCGAGCAGATGATGGATGCCTACACCTCGGTAGGCATGCCGGTGTCGTACAACCACTGGTCTTTCGGCAAGCATTTCCTGACCACGGAAAAAAGCTACCGCCGCGGCCAGATGGGCCTGGCCTACGAGATCGTGATCAATTCCAACCCCTGCATCGCCTACCTGATGGAGGAAAACAGCCTGACGATGCAGGCGCTGGTGATCGCCCACGCGGCCTATGGCCACAATTCCTTCTTCAAGGGGAATTACCTGTTCCGCACCTGGACCGACGCCGACGCCATCGTCGACTACATGGTCTTCGCCAAGAACTACATCGCCGAGTGCGAACAGCGCCACGGCATCGACGCCGTCGAGGAACTGCTCGATTCCTGCCACGCGCTCCAGAACTATGGCGTGGACCGCTACAAGCGTCCGGCCAAGCTGTCCGTGGCCCAGGAACAGAACCGGCAGAAGGAGCGCGAGGAATACGCCCAGTCCCAGATCAACGAGATCTGGCGTACCCTGCCGCGGCGCGAGGAATCCCACCGGGATGCGCCGCCGCCGCGCTTCCCGGTCGAGCCCGAGGAAAACCTGCTCTACTTCATCGAGAAGTACGCGCCGCTGCTGGAACCCTGGCAGCGCGAGCTGGTGCGCATCACGCGCAAGATCTCGCAGTATTTCTATCCGCAGCGCCAGACCCAGGTGATGAACGAGGGCTGGGCCACCTTCTGGCACTACACGATCCTGCAGGAACTATATAAAGAGGGCATCGTCGGCGACGGCTTCATGCTCGAGTTCCTGCAGAGCCATACCAACGTGGTCTACCAGCCGCCGGCGACCAGCCCCTATTACAATGGCATCAATCCTTACGCGCTCGGCTTTGCGATGATGACCGACATCAAGCGCATCTGCGAAGACCCGACCGACGAGGACCGCGCCTGGTTCCCGGACATCGCCGGCAGCGACTGGATCAAGACGCTCGATTTCGCGATGCGGAACTTCAAGGACGAAAGTTTCATCGCCCAGTACCTGTCGCCCAAGCTGATCCGCGACTTCCACTTCTTTGCCGTGCTCGACGACGACCGCAGCGACAAGCTGACGATTTCGGCGATCCACGACGAAGCCGGCTACCGCTACGTGCGCCAGCAGCTGGCCGAGCAGTACAACCTGGGCAACCGCGAGCCGAACATCCAGGTCTGGCAGGTCAATACCCGCGACGACCGCGCGTTGACCCTGCGCCATACGCAGTTCCAGCGCCGTCCGCTGAACCAGCAGGCCCATGAAGTGCTCAAGCATGTGGCCCGGCTCTGGGGTTTCGATGTCAGATTGGAAACGGTAGACCCATCGGGGCGCGTGGTCAGCAGCCTCGAGTGCCGCCGCGAGAAGCGCGCGCGCTACTAATATATATATGCTGGTGCCAACGGTGCCGCCAGGCCTGTCTGCTTAGGACAGGCCTTTTTTCTGTGTCAACGCAAAATTCTACATGCGTGGCAAGTGAGCCATATCAAACAGGGGTCCGTACATAAGTGCCTCTTATGGCCTTCACTCCTACCACAAGGGCGAGGCCGTTTCAACAGTACGCCCCCCATGAATGAATATGGCTATAGTTTGCAGAAACGCCATTATTGAATCATATCTTATTTGCCAACTGGCAAAATCGGCATGGAAAATTTGGCGGAAGGGGCTATTTGGCCTGATCTTCTACACATCGGCAAGGGGATAACGCTAACATTGCCATAAAGATAACTGCATTCTCGATTATGCACCCCATCCTTCCTCATTACGGATGAGCTTGTTTGCTTGTTTTTACAGGCAGTTAGCCCCTCTTTGGAGGTATAAAAATGTATGTGCAAAAAAGAATTCGTAGGTATAATTCCTCGATGTCCCGGATGCGGCCCTGAGTTTTTGTCGTGTTTAGTGGGTTTAGTAGCAACAAAAAAGAGATGGTATTGGAGAAATATGGCATGAATTTTTCGCATGAGAAAAACCCCGGGAAGAATTTCACAGGAATAGCCATCGTCGTTCTGTTGCACGTTCTGGTCGCTTGGGCAATCGTTAATGGCCTTGGCACCAAGATCGTCAGCAAGGTGACGGAAGCTGTGGAAACGAAACTGATCGAAGACGTGAAACCGCCGCCACCGCCGGAAACTCCGCCGCCGCCGCCGCCGCCAGAAATGAAGGCGCCGCCGCCGCCGTTCATCCCGCCGGTCGAGGTGCAGGTGCAGCAACCGCCGCCGCCGCAGAACACCATCTCGGCTGCGACCAACACGCCTCCGCCGTCCCGGGACCTGGCTCCGCCCGCTCCTCCGGCAAACCCGGCTCCTTCGGCTCCGCCGTCCAAGGGTCCGAGCCGTACCGAGGCAGTGGCCGACTTCAATACCTGCGCGAAGCCGGAATACCCGAAATCGTCGCTGCGTAACGAGGAAACTGGTATCTCCACTATTTCGTTCCTGATCGGTGCCGACGGTCGGGTGATGGATTCCAAGATCACGAAGTCGAGCGGCTTCCGTGACCTGGACAAGGCAGCTCAGGCAGCTCTGGGTAAGTGCCGCTTCAAGGCAGCAACGGAGAATGGCGTGCCCGTGCAAGCATGGCAGCCGGTGCAGTACGTCTGGACGCTTGAATAAGAGAGACGCTCGTAAGAAAGTCTCAAGTTTTAAATTTCGTTGTCATTTGTTCAGCGAACTGTTCATTTTAAATTTTTGGAGGAAGCATGTTTAAGAATACCCGTTTGTCCGCTCTCCTGGCGGCAGTCCTGTTCTCGGTAACGGCAGCATCGGCCCTGGTGTCTGCACCGGCCTTCGCTGACGCACCAGCAGGCGCCGCAGCTCCGGCGGCAAGCGCACCGGCCGCCGACGCAGCAGCTCCGGCTGCCGACGCAGCAGCTCCGGCTGCCGCTCCGGCCGCCGAAGGCACCAAGGAAAAGGTCGAGAACCCGTACGGTCCCGCAAAAATGTGGGCAGAAGGCGACTTCGTCAACAAGGGCACCATCATCATCCTGTCGCTGATGTCGATCGGTTCGTGGTACATCATCATCACCAAGCTGCTGGACCAGGCCAAAGTGATGCGTCAGTCGAAGGAAACCACCCAGAAGTTCTGGAAAGCTCCGTCGATCGCTGCCGGCTCGGCACAACTGAAGGATGGCTCGCCGTTCCGCTTCATCGCTGAAACCGGCACCAAGGCAACCCAGCACCACGACGGCGCCCTGCTCGAGCAGATCGACCTGTCGACCTGGGTGACCATGCAGATCCAGCGCGCCGTGGACAAAGTCCAGTCGCGTCTGCAGGATGGCCTGTCGTTCCTGGCAACCGTCGGTTCGACCTCGCCGTTCATCGGTCTGTTCGGTACCGTCTGGGGCATCTACAACGCACTGACCGCTATCGGTATGTCGGGTAACGCCTCGATCGACAAGGTTGCAGGTCCGGTCGGTGAAGCACTGATCATGACTGCATTCGGTCTGTTCGTCGCAGTTCCGGCAGTTCTGGGTTACAACTGGCTGGTTCGCCGCAACAAGGCAGCCATGGAAGACATCCGTTCGTTCAGCGCCGACGTTCACTCGGTCCTGATCTCGGGCGCAATGTCGACCTCGGAAGCTGGTCGCGCGGCAGCGAGCGCCAAGAAAGTGGGATAAATTATGGCAATGAGTGTCGGCTCCGATTCCGGAGATGAAGATACCGTGATGTCAGAGATCAACACGACGCCGCTCGTCGACATCATGTTGGTTCTCCTGATCATCTTCCTTGTCACCAGCCCGGTGGTCCTGAAGTTGAAGAATGTCCACCTGCCGATTGAAGCGAACCAGGTCACCAAGACCAAGCCGGAAGACATCAACATCACTGTGACCTCCGAAGGCGAGATGTACTGGAATCAGAAACACATCGCTAACACGGATGAACTGTTCAAGTTCTTCGCGGAACAGTCGGTGAAGGTGCCGCAGCCTGCAGTCAAGATTCGCGGCGACCAGACCACCCGCTACGAAGCGATCGGCCGGGTGATCTATACGGCACAGCGTGCTGGGGTACAGAAGGTCGGTTTCATCATCGAACCGCCTGACAAGGGCTAAACCCCTCGGTGGCGCCGGGCTAGCCCGGCGCCACCGCCGTGCCCCGACATTTGAAAGGAAACACCATGGGTATGAACGTAGGTGGCGGCTCCGCCAGGAACGCAGAGCCGGAAGCAATGATGGAAATGAACATGACGCCGCTGATCGACGTCCTGCTCGTTCTCATCGTTATGATGATCATCACGATTCCGAAGCAAAACCACTCGGTCAATCTGAACATGCCGGTTGGCACCCCGCCGCCGCAGACGGAAAAACCGCAAGTGGTCACGATCGACGTGGACTTCGACGGCACCATCCTCTGGGATGGCCAGGCGATTCCTGATCGTGCAACTCTGGAAGCCAAGATGAACAGCATCGCTGCAATGCCTAACCAGCCGGAAGTGCATCTGCGTCCGAACAAGCTGGTTGAGTACAAGGCGGTTGCTGGCGTCATGGCGACGGCGCAGCGCCTGGGCGTTACCAAGATCGGTATGGTCGGTAACGAACAGTTCCAGTAAAGTCACTTTGGCTATAATGAACACGGCAGGGATTCCCTGCCGTGTCTATTTTGAAGGAAGAAATCTAACAATGTCCAAGTTCCGCCTCGCACATCTCGGCCTCGCACTGGCCGCACTCGGATTCACCGCTGCCGCTCCCGTGGTTGGCCTGGCTCCGGCTTACGCCGCCGAAACGGTCCGTCCGGAAATCGGCAAACCGCTGCAGCAAGCCCAGCAACAGATGAAGTCGGGCAAGAACAAGGAAGCTCTGGCGACACTGCGCCAGCTCGACAGCGTCAGCGGCAAATCCGCCAACGAAACCTATCTGATCGAAATGACCCGTCTCGGCGCGGCCGTGCAGGCCGGCGACTACGACACCGCCGCCAAGGCCTCCGAGACCCTGCTCGCCTCCGGTAAGCTGTCCGCCGCTCAAAAATCGCAGGTCTCCGATGGCCTGATCGGCATCTACATGCGTGCCGGCGACCTGAACAAGGCGAACGCCGCGATCGAGAAGCAGCTGAAAGAGCGCGACGATCCGAAACTGCGCGCCTACCTGCTGCAGAACTACTACAAGCAGGGCAACGTCGCCGCGCTGGAAAACGAACTGCGCACCGCCGAGAAGCGCGGCTCGCTCAGCGAAGACCAGCTGGGCATGCTGGCCAACATCCAGCTCAAGAAGAACGACAAGGCCGGCTACGTCAACACCATCGAAAAGCTGGCGGCCAACTATCCGAAAGCCCAGTACTGGAGCGACCTGCTGAACCGCGTGCAGGGCAAGCCGGGCTTCGCGAGCCGCCTGTCGGTGGACGTCTACCGCCTGAAGCTGGCCAACAACCTGATGAAGAAGCCGAGCGAGTTCATGGAAATGGCCCAGCTCGTTCTGCAGGCCAAGGCACCGGCTGAAGCCGTGAAGGTCGTCGACAAGGGCTACAAGGCCGGCGCTCTGGGCACCGGCCCGGATGCCGAGCGTCACCAGCGCCTGAAGGACCTGGCCGAGAAGAACCTGGCCGAGCAGAACAAGAACCTGGCCACCACCGAAGCCGACCTGAACAAACTGGGCGACGAGGACGGCCTGTTGGCCCTGGGCTACGCCCTGGTGCAGGCCGGCCAGGCCGACAAGGGCCTGAAAATGATGGAAGCCGCCATCAAGTCGGGCAAGCTGAAGTATCCGGAAGATGCCAAGCTGCACCTGGGTGAGGCCTATGCCACAGCCGGCAAGAAGCAGCAGGCCATCAGCACGCTCAGGACCGTGGGCGGCAAGGATGGCGCGGCCGACCTGGCCCGTTACTTCATCATGGCGATCAACAAGCCGGCGGCCTGAGCCCCGACTTTCCTCCAGCATCGCTGAAAAGCGCCGCCCTGCCCTGCAGGCGGCGCTTTTTTCTTTCCCATGGTCATATAGGGCATTGAGGGCATTGCGCTGTGCAACATGTCCTTTGCCGTATAATCTGGTATTTCGCCTCGGAGCACGAATCATCCAATGAAGGTATTTCGCGGACTTCCCAACGACAGGGCGCGCGCCCCTTGCGCACTCACGATCGGCAACTTCGACGGTGTCCACCGCGGACATCAGGCGTTGTTGGCGCACGTGACCGCGGCCGCACGGCGCCTTGGACTGGAATCCGCCGTGATGACCTTCGAGCCGCATCCGCGCGAATATTTCGCCCGCCGGGCAAACGACCTGTCGAAGGCGCCGGCCCGCATCGCCAACCTGCGCGACAAGCTGGAATCGCTATCCGAGGCAGGCGTCGACCGCGTCATCGTCGAGCATTTCAATGAGCACTTCGCCTCGATGTCACCGAGGGAATTCACGGAAAAGGTGCTGGTCGAAGGCCTGCACGTGAAGTGGCTGATGGTCGGCGACGACTTCTGCTACGGCGCCCGCCGCGCCGGCAATGTCGCCCAGCTGCTTGAAGCCGGCAAGGAATACGGCTTCGAGGTGCACAGCCTGCCCGCCGTGCTGCACGACGCCACCCGGATCTCGTCCTCGGCCGTGCGCGCCGCGCTGGCGGCCGGCGATTTCGACGCCACCCGCGCCCTGCTCGGCCATCCCTATTCGATGTCCGGCCACGTGATCCATGGCGCCAAGCTCGGCCGTACGCTGGGCTTCCCGACACTGAACCTGCGTGTCGCCCACCGCCCGGCCCTGGCCGGCATCTTCGTGGTGCAGGTACATGGCCTGGCGGATCAGCCGCTGCCGGCCGTCGCCAGCCTGGGCGTGCGCCCGACCGTCGAGGATGCAGGCCGCATGCTGCTCGAAGTCCATGTGTTCGACTGGAACCAGCCCTGCTACGGCAAGCTGGTGCGCGTCGAATTCCTGAAGAAACTGCGCGACGAAGAAAAATACATCGACCTGCCGACCCTGACCGCGGCAATCGACCGTGACGCCCAGCAGGCACGGGCCTGGTTCGCCCAGCGCCGCGCTGCCCTCACCGCCACCGACCGAATTTGAACGTGAACGACCCTGGCCATGCCGCCTGACGCGGCGTGGCCCGCTCTACACGCTTCACGCACAACAGCAGTCCACTTTAGAAAAATCCTATGTCCGATACGAAGAACGGCCCGAAAGGCGCCAAACAAGGGGGCAACAAGCCCGACAGCAAATATCCGGTCAACATGACCGATACCGCCTTCCCGATGCGCGGCGACCTCGCCAAGCGCGAACCGGGCTGGGTCAAGCAATGGCAAGAGAAAAAGATTTACGAGCGCGTCCGCAAGGCGGCTGCCGGCCGTCCGAAGTTCGTGCTGCACGACGGTCCGCCCTACGCCAACGGTGACATCCACCTGGGCCACGCCGTCAACAAGATCCTGAAGGACATGGTCGTCAAATCGCGCACCATGGCCGGTTTCGACGCGCCCTATGTGCCGGGCTGGGACTGCCACGGCATGCCGATCGAGATCCAGATCGAAAAACTGTACGGCAAAAATCTACCGACTGCCGAAGTTCTTCAGAAAGCCCGCGCCTACGCCCTCGAGCAGATCGACCGCCAGCGCGCCGGCTTCATCCGCCTGGGCGTACTGGGCGAATGGGACAATCCCTACATGACCATGGCCTACGGTAACGAGGCCGACGAACTGCGCGCCCTCGGCACGCTGCTGGAAAAGGGTTACGTCTACCGCGGCCTGAAGCCGGTGAACTGGTGCTTCGACTGCGGCTCGGCGCTGGCCGAGGCAGAGGTGGAATACCAGGACAAGCGCGATCCGGCGATCGACGTCGGCTTCCCGTTCGCGGAACCGCAAAAGCTGGCCGCCGCTTTCGGCCTGGCCGAACTGCCGGCAGGCGACGGCTTCATCGTGATCTGGACCACCACCCCGTGGACCATCCCGTCGAACCAGGCGCTGAACGTGCACCCGGAAGTGACGTATGCGCTGGTGAAGACCGAGAAGGACGGCAAGCCGGTCCTGCTGATCATCGCGAAAGACCTGGCGGAATCCGTCCTGCAGCGCTACAAGCTGGAAGGTGAGATCGTCGCGACCACCGAAGGCGCCAAGCTGGAAGGCATCCGCTTCAAGCACCCGCTGCACAAGGCCGACCCCTTCTACGACCGCACTTCGCCGGTCTACCTGGCCGATTACGTCACCACCGACAGCGGCACCGGCGTGGTCCACTCGGCCCCGGCCTACGGCCTGGAAGACTTCCAGTCCTGCAAGGCGCACGGCATGAAGGATGACGAGATCCTGAAACCGGTGATGGGCGACGGCCGCTTCGCCTCGACCCTGCCGCTGTTCGGCGGCATGACGATCTGGGAAGCCAGCAAACCGATCTGCTCCGCCCTGACCGAAGCGCGCGCCCTGTTCGAGCTGAAGATGTTCGACCACAGCTACATGCACTGCTGGCGCCACAAGACCCCGATCGTCTACCGCGCCACCAGCCAGTGGTTCGCCGGCATGGACGTCACACCGAAGGACGGCGGCCCGACCCTGCGCGAGACCGCGCTGGCCGGCATCGACGCCACCAAATTCTTCCCGGACTGGGGCCAGGCGCGCCTGCACGGCATGATCGCCAACCGTCCGGACTGGACCCTGTCGCGCCAGCGCCAGTGGGGCGTGCCGATGGCCTTCTTCATCCACAAGGAGACCGGCGCGCTGCACCCGCGCACCCCGGAACTGCTGGAGCAGGTGGCCAAGCTGATCGAAGCGAACGGCATCGACGCCTGGCACCAGCTCGACCCGCGCGAGCTGCTGGGCGATGACGCCGAGATCTTTGAGAAGAACCGCGACACCCTGGACGTCTGGTTCGATTCCGGCACCACCCACCAGACCGTGCTGCGCGGCTCGCACAAGGAACAGCTGGCCTTCCCGGCCGACCTCTACCTGGAAGGCTCGGACCAGCACCGCGGCTGGTTCCACTCCTCGCTGCTGACCTCGTCGATGCTGAACGGCCGTCCGCCGTACAAGGCGCTGCTGACCCACGGCTTCACCGTCGACGAAAACGGCAAGAAGATGTCGAAGTCGCTGGGTAACACGCTGGCGCCGCAGAAGATCTCGGATACGCTGGGCGCCGACATCCTGCGCCTGTGGGTGGCCTCGACCGACTATACCGGCGAGCTGTCGATCGGCGAAGAGATCCTCAAGCGCGTGACCGAGTCCTACCGCCGCATCCGCAACACCCTGCGCTTCCTGCTGGCGAACACCTCGGACTTCGATCCGGCCAGGAACGCCGTGCCAGTGGCCGAGATGCTGGAGATCGACCGCTACGCGCTGGCCGAGACCGAGAAGCTGCAAGCCGACATCGCAGCCCATTTCGAACGCTACGAGTTCCACCCGGTGGTCGCCCGCCTGCAGAACTTCTGCTCGGAAGACCTGGGTGGCTTCTACCTCGACATCCTGAAGGACCGCCTGTACACGACCGGCGTCGACTCGCTCTCCCGCCGTTCGGCGCAGACCGCGCTGTGGCATATCGCGCACGCCCTGCTGCGCATCATGGCGCCGATCCTGTCCTTCACCACCGAGGAAGCCTGGGCCGTGTTCGCCGGCGAGAAAGCCTATGCGGAAAGCGACGAGACGATCTTTACCCAGACCCTCTGGAACTTCCCGGAGATCGCCGGCCGCGACGCCCTGGTGGCCAAGTACGCCCTGCTGCGCGCAGTGCGTGCCGACGTCACCAAGCAGCTCGAGGAAGTGCGCGCATCCGGCGCGATCGGCTCCTCGCTGCAGGCGGAACTGGCGCTCAAGGCCGCCGGCGAGAAGTACGACGCGCTGGCCAGCCTGGACGACGACCTGAAGTTCGTCTTCATCACCTCGCAGGCGGGCGTCGAGAAGGTCGAGGACGCGGCCCAGGAAGCGGTAACCGTGACCCCGTCCGAAGCGGAAAAGTGCGAGCGCTGCTGGCACTACCGCCGCGACGTCGGCCACGACCATGCGCATCCGGGCCTGTGCGGCCGCTGCACGAGCAATCTGTTCGGCAGCGGTGAGCAGCGCCGCTTTGCCTAAGCATTGAGAAGCCGCCGCCCGCATGCGGTCCGACAGGGCCGCGCGGGCGGGCACCCCCTCCCTCATCGTCCAAGCCATGGCCACAAAAAAAACCAAACCAAGCTTCACCGCCGTCAAATCCAGCTCCGGCGCCAGCCTCGCGCCCTGGATTGGCATTGCCTTCATCGTGATCCTGCTCGACCAGATCAGCAAGATCACCATCACCCGCACCTTCATGCACGGCGAAGAGAAGCCGATCACCAGCTTCTTCAACCTGGTGCTGGCGTATAACCCGGGCGCCGCCTTCAGCTTCCTGTCCAACCAGGGCGGCTGGCAGAAGTACTTCTTCGCCGGCATCGCCATCGCCGCCGTGGTATTCATCATCTACCTGCTGCGCAAACACGCCGGCCAGCGCATGTTCTGCTGGGCCCTGGCCCTGATCATGGGCGGCGCGCTGGGCAACCTGATCGACCGCCTGGCCTACGGCCACGTGATCGACTTCCTCGATTTCCACCTGTCCGGCGTCGGCCACTTCCCGGCCTTTAACATCGCCGACAGCGCGATCACCATCGGTGCGGTCCTGTTCATCTTCGACGAACTGCGCCGGGTGAACAAGCACTAAGGAGCTTCCCATGAGCATGGACCTGAAGGGCAAGAAGATCGTCCTCGGCCTGTCCGGCGGCGTGGCCTGCTACAAGGCCGCGGAACTGTGCCGCGCCCTGGCCAAGGAAGGCGCGAGCGTGCAGGTCGTGATGACCGATGCCGCCACCCACTTCATCGGTCCGGTGACGATGCAGGCCCTGTCCGGCCGCACCGTCTACACCGACCAGTGGGACGGCCGCGTCCCCAACAACATGGCCCACATCGACCTGACACGCGACGCCGATGCGATCCTGGTCGCGCCCTGCTCGGCCGACTTCCTGTTCAAGCTGGCCCACGGCGCCACCGACGACCTGCTGTCGACCCTGTGCCTGGCGCGCCCGCACCAGGTGCCGCTGCTGGTGGCGCCGGCCATGAACGTCGAGATGTGGGAAAAGCCGGCGACCCAGCGCAACGTCGCGCAGCTGCGCGAAGACGGCGTGCAGATCTTTGGTCCGGCCGCCGGCTCCCAGGCCTGCGGCGAGACCGGCATGGGCCGCATGCTGGAGCCGCACGAGCTGCTGGAAGAGCTGGTGGCCTCGTTCCAGCCCAAGGTCCTGGCGGGCAAGCGCGTGCTGATCACGGCCGGTCCGACCTACGAGGCGATCGACCCGGTGCGCGGCATCACCAATCTGTCGTCCGGCAAGATGGGCTATGCGGTGGCGCGCGCCGCGCGCGAAGCCGGCGCCGAGGTGACCCTGGTATCGGGTCCGACCGCGCTCGACACGCCGCACGGCGTGCGCCGCATCGACGTGCAGAGCGCCCGGCAGATGCTGGACGCCGTCATGGCGGGCATCGCCGGCCAGCACATCTTCGTCGGCGTGGCCGCGGTGGCAGACTGGCGCGTCGAGAATGCCAGCGCGCAGAAGATCAAGAAGGACGGCAGCGGCACGCCGGAGCTGCAGTTCGCGCAGAATCCGGACATCCTCGCGACCGTCGCCGCCACCACCTCGCTGAGCGGCTGGCCCTACTGCGTCGGCTTTGCCGCCGAGTCGGAAAACCTGATCGAATACGGCGCCGCCAAGCGCGAGAAGAAAGGCATCCCTTTGTTGGTCGGCAATATCGGCCACCATACCTTCGGGCAGGATGAGAATGCCATCGTCCTGTTCGACGACAGCGGCCACACCGTGCTGCCACAGGCGGGCAAGCTGCAGCTGGCGCGCCAGCTGGTCTCGGAAATCGCCAAGCGCCTCGAACAGCGGTCGCTACTTACCTGATCCACCCATCAACGCTTCACGCTCCACGCATCACTCTCCATGAAACAGATCGACCTCAAGATTCTCGACCCGCGCATGAAGGACTTCCTGCCCGCCTACGCCACCGGCGGCAGCGCGGGCCTGGACCTGCGCGCCTGCATCGATGCGCCGCTCGTGCTCGAACCGGGCCAGACGGTGCTGGTGCCGACCGGCCTCGCCATCCACATCGCCGACCCGGGCCATGCGGCTATGATCCTGCCGCGCAGTGGCCTCGGCCATAAGAACGGCATCGTTCTCGGCAATCTGGTAGGCTTGATCGACTCCGATTACCAGGGCCAGCTGATGGTATCGACCTGGAACCGGGGCCAGTCCACGTTCACGCTGCAGCCGATGGACAGGCTTGCGCAGCTGGTCGTGGTTCCCGTCGTTCAGGTTGGTTTCAACGTCGTGGAGGAGTTCGCATCGAGCGACCGGGGCACCGGAGGATTCGGCAGCACCGGCAAACAATAAACCAGACATGAGGAGCACATGAGCGCCAATCGCTTCGCGGCTGCATTCGCCACATCCATCGCCCTGCTGTTGACCGGCTGCGCCACCCAGGCACCGCAGCAACCAGGAACGGTACCGCGCGTCGTCGAACGCACGCCCGAGGCGCCTGTCCTGAACCCGCAGATGGCCGCCGCCGCCGACACCCTGACCAAGATGGCGGACCTGCAAAATCGCCTGTACAAGGTGGCCGCTCCCCTCCTCATCCAGAACGCCGAACTGTGCAAGGGCCAGGCCAGGGCCCTGCTCGGCTTTACCGCCAAGAACCGCTGGTCCTACCCGGGCGACTACAACGAGGCCGCGCATGTCGCCTTCGGCATGGACGAACGCCTGCAGGTGACCAGCGTGCTGGCCGGCAGCGGCGCCGCCAAGGCCGGCCTGCAGACCGGCGACGTGCTGCTCTCCGCCGGCGGCAAGCCGCTGCCCACCGGCCAGCACGCGCTGAGCCAGGCCGGCAGCATCTTCGGCAAGATCATCGCTTCCCAGGCCACGCTGCCGATGACGGTGGAACGCCACGACAGCGAGCGCCAGCTCTCGATTCCGGTCACGCGCGCCTGCGCCTTCGCGATCGAACTGGGCAACGCCGACAACGTCAACGCCTATGCCGACGGCTCGCGCGTGCTGGTCACGCGCGGCATGATCAACTTCACGCGCAACGACGAGGAACTGGCCTACGTACTGGCCAAGACCATGGCCCACAACATGCTCGGCCACGCCGCCGCCCAGCGCAACGTGTCGACCATCGGCAGCATCATCGACAACCTCAAGAGCGTCACGCCGGACACTTCGATGCTGATCGGCAGCGGCGGCGTCAAGGCCATGCCGCCCGAGATGGATGCCGCCGCCGACCGCCTCAGCCTCTACCTGGCCGCCCGCGCCGGCTACGGCATCGACAACGCCGACAATTTCTGGAAGCGCCTGAACGAAACGCATCCGGCCACGGTGCTGAACGGCTACAGCGCCAACCACCCGGCCATCGCGGCACGCCTGGCGGCGATCGAGAAGGCGCAGGCGGAAATCAAGGCCAAGAGGGCGGCGAAGAAGGCCATGGTGCCGTAAGCCTGTAACCGTCATTCCCGGGCCGTCAGCAGCTGCCCAGCATTTTTTGTATCATTGCCAGTTCCCCGCCGCACTTTCCAATTCGGCAGCAAGAAACGGAGAGCCTTCGGCGCCGCATCAGGCCATCATGCCTGACGCTTCACACGGAATAACGCAATGAACACCGCCAACCTGCTGCGCCTCATCTCCCTTGCCGCCATCTGGGGCGGCTCCTTCCTCTTCATGCGCATCAGCGCCCCCGTGCTGGGGCCGGCGGTGCTGATCGAGTTCCGCGTGCTGTTCGCCGCCCTGTTCCTGGCCGCGGTCGGCTTCGTGCTGAAGAAGCGCCTCGACCTGCGCGCCAACTGGAAACATTTCTTCATCCTCGGCTTCTTCAATTCCGCCCTGCCCTTCCTGCTGTTCGCGTTCGGCGCGCGCACCCTGTCGGCATCGGTGCTGTCGGTGCTGAACGCCACCGCGCCGATGTGGGGCGCGATCGTCGGCGCGATCTGGACCCGCCATGCGATCGGCCTGCGCACCGCCCTCGGCCTGCTCCTGGGAACGGCGGGCGTGGCCCTGCTGGTCGGCTTCGATCATGTCTCCAGCAAGCCGGGCGCCGGCCTGGCCGTGGCCGCCGCCCTCGTGGCCGCGCTGAGCTACGGCATCGCCAGCCAGTATGCGCGCTCGGCGAAGAGCGTCGAACCCTTCGCCAACGCCCACGGCACCATGTGGACCTCGAGCCTGATGGTGCTGCCGGCCCTGCCCTTCTTCCCGATGACGGGCACGCCGACACCAGGCATCGTCGGCGCGGTCGTGGCACTGGGCGTGCTGTGCAGCGGCATCGCCTATATCCTCTACTTCCGCCTGATCGAGGAAGTCGGCACCACGTCGGCCCTGACGGTGACCTTCCTGAACCCGGTTTTCGGCATCCTGTGGGGCGCCCTCTTCCTCGGCGAGACCATCGGCTGGTACACCATCGCCGGCTCCGCCATCGTGCTGCTCGGCACCGCCCTGGTGACGGGCTTCGTGCCGCGCTTCGGCCGCGGCGCGGAGCGGCGCTCCACTGCACCGGCAACAGGTAAATGAGCCGCTTCGAACTGGCCATCGCGCTGCCGCCGGACTACCGCCGGCAGGACGTCTTCACCTTCCACGGCCGTGACGCCGAAGGCCTGGCCGAGCGCATCGACGCCCGCACCATCCGCAAGGGCGTGATGGCCGACGGCGTGCCGGCGGTGCTCGGCATCGACCTGGGTACGCATCCGGACCGGGCCCTGTGCACGGTCGACATCGATGCCGCCCGGCTGCCGGCCCAGGTGGAGGGCATGCTGCTCAACGTGCTGGGCCTGCGCATCGATCCCGCTCCCTTCGAGGCGCAGGTAGCGGACGATCCCCTGTTCGCGCCGCTGGTGGCGCGTGAGCACGGGCTGCGCGTGATCCAGTCGGCCAGCGTCTTCGAAGCCCTGAGCTGGGCCGTCATCGGCCAGCAGATCAACCTGGCGTTCGCGATCTCCCTGCGCCGCACCTTCATCTCGCTGGCCGGCTGCGCGCACCCGGACGGCCTGTGGTGCTATCCTGACGCGGAGGATGCGGCCCGCCTCGACCTCGACCAGCTCACCAGCCGCAAGTTCTCGCGCGCCAAGGCCGAGACCCTGCTGCGGCTGGCGCGCCTGCTGGCCGACGGACTGCTTCCCCTGGACCGCGATGCCGATCTGCACGAGGTCGGCGAGCGCCTGCTGGCGGTAAAGGGCATCGGTCCCTGGACCGTGAATTACGGCCTGCTGCGCGGCTATGGCTTTGCCGATTGCTCGCTCGAAGGCGACGTTGCCGTGCGGACCGCCATCGCCCGCCTGCTCGGCACGGCGGAACGCCCGAACCTGGCGGAAGCCGCGGCCTTTCTCGCCAACTACCGCCCGCATCGCACCATGGCCGCGGCCCACCTGTGGGCGAGCCTGAGCTAACACAAGGCGGCGGCATCCCGCCTGGTGAGACTGATGAGGTCGTCAGCTACGGGGTCGGGAATGAAAGCACGAGCATGCATCTGCGTACTGCTGCTGGCCTGGGCCGGCAGCGCCAAGGCCGGGGATGAGACGGCCGACAGCGGCACTTATCTTTCGGTGCAGCACGGCGGCGGCCGCATCGAGGGCGGCCAGGCCGTCGGCAACCGCTGGATGCGCAGCCGCGCCGGCGAACTGCGCATCGGCCGGCCGCTGAACGAGGCTGCCGGCAGCCGCATCGACGTCGTCTACTACAACGAAGGCCACCCCGACAACAATCACCGCGACGGCTTCGCCCTGCAATGGGCGGGTGTCTGGCGCGCCGGCGAGCGGCTGTCCGCCGAGTTCGGCGTCGGCCCCTACCTGAGCATGAACACGACCTTCCTCGACGGCCGCCAGCTCGACGATACCCGCTGGGGCCTGCTGCTCAGCGCGGCGCTGCGCATGCGGCTGTTCTCCGCGCCGGAGGGAACGTATGTGCGCCTGGGCTTCAACCATGCCCAGATGCCGGGCGTGCACCGCTCGGATGCCCTGATGCTCGGCGTCGCCCGCCAGTTCGGGCCGGTTGCGCAGGGGCCGATCCGCGAAGCGTCCACGCCGCTCTGGTTCGGCGTGTCGGGCGGCGCAGCGGTCACCAGCATGCCCGGCACCGCCACCGGCCGCGTCACCGTGCTCGATGCCGGCCGCGACCTCGACCACGGCGCCGTGCACTGGGCCTGGTCGGCGCGGATCCTGTTGGAAGGCAGCGACGGCAGCCGCGTCGACCGGCGCGGCCTGGCGGGCCAGCTTCGCTACGTGCAGGAAGTCACGCCGGGCTTTTCGATGAGCGCAGGAATCGGTCCGTATTTCGCCAGGAACCGCCGCGAGCGCGACCAGACCGACGCCCCGGTGCGCGGCAACCTCCTGATCAGCCTGCAGGCCGAGCGCGCCCTGTCGCGCGATATCCAGGTCTTTTTCGACTTCGGACGCGTAAAAACCTTTGTCCGGATGGACGACCGCGATCTGTTTCTGGTGGGGATACGCAAGCGGTATTAAACTTAGGTCATGAACATTAAACCGACCTTATCCTTTTCCCTGCTCGCCATGCTGCTCGCATGCGCCAGCCCCGCCCAGGCCCAGAGCGCTCAACGTACCCAGAACGCACCGACCGACATCACCGATGCCCCGGACGACCACGGCGCCTACCTGTCGGCGATATTCGGCAACGGCCGCATCCAAGGCGGCAATGCCGAGGGTAACGTCTGGATGCGCGGACGCACCTTCGAGGTTCGCGCGGGACGCCAGCAGCGCACCCTGTTCGGTTCGCCCCTGCCGGACACGCTCAGCGAACGAATCGACTTCGTCCATTACAACGAAGGCCATCCGGACAACAACCACCGCGACGGTTTCGCCGTGCAATGGCTGATGGTGCGCCAGCTGGGCGCGGGCAGTGCCATCGAGCTGGGCATCGGCCCCTACCTGAGCATGAACACGACCGTCATCGACGGCCGCCAGATCGACGACGCCAACGTCGGCGCGCTGGTCAGCGTGGGCCTGCGGCTGCCGCTGAACTTCATGCCGCAAGGCACCCACCTGCGCATCGGCTACAACCACGTACAGATGCGCAATGTGCACCGCTCCGATGCGCTGATGATCGGCATCGGCCGCCAGTTCGGCCGCTCGGAAGCCGATCCCGAAACCGACCCCGCCGACGGCCAGACCTGGTTCGGCATCTCGGGCGGCAACTCGATCACCAATATGTCCGGCACCGACGCCGCCCTGGCCGCCGTGCTGGAAGCGCGCCGCTACCTGGGCGAGCGCATGGAGCACTGGGCCGTGTCCGGCAAGTTCCTGTTCGAAGGCGACGACGGCGCCCGGGTCGATCGCCGCGGCGTGGCCGCCCAGTTGTTCTACGTGCAGCGGGTCACGCCGCGCTTCGCGATCAGCGCCGGACTCGGCCCCTATGTCGCCCGCAACCGGCGCGCCGACAACATCACCCACGGCAACCTGCTGATCACCTTCCAGGCCGAGCACGCCGTGTCGCGCCACGCGCGCGTGTTCGCGAACTTCAACCGGGTCAAGACCTTCCGCCAGACCGACGACCGCGACCTGTTCCAGGTGGGATTCCTGAAGGACTTCTAAGTGTGTTCGCAGCCTCCGTGCGGCTGCTCACTTCCAGCGCGGCAGGCCCTCGAACTGCTGGGCGCCTTCGCCGGCGAAGCGGATCAGTTCGGACAAGGGCACGGTGGCCAGGTTGTCGCGCCCGTAATGGCCGCCCAGCGCGCTCGGTATCTTGAGGCAGTACTTGCGGCCGGCGCTGAGCGGACCCAGCGTGGATTCGGCCAGGTACACCTGTTCGGGCATATACCAGTCGTTCAGGAATTCCTGGTTATACGACAGGGCATCGAGGGCGGCGCGGTCTTCGGCCACCGGTTCGCAGCACAGGTCCTGCGGCGACAGGCGCCAGTAGCGGTCCTCGTCGTCGCGGATGATCAGGTTGCCGAAGGCATTCTCCCCGAGCACTTCCACGGCGTTCAGGCCGGTCCAGCCCCAGGCTTCGTTAATCTCGTCCACAGTTATCATCGAAAGACTCCGCATTCAGCCGACATGTCTTCGACCGGACTGGGCCGCAGGGGTTGCGGCGAAGGAGATGGGGATTGAGGCGCTTCAGGCGCTGCCGGGGCCGGCAGGGAAAATGAAAAGGCCGCTGATCCTGAACAGGATCAACGGCCTTGGAATCTGGTTGCGGGGACAGGATTTGAACCTGTGACCTTCGGGTTATGAGCCCGACGAGCTGCCAGACTGCTCCACCCCGCGTCTGATGGTTCGTATTATACGCAGCTCCGGCCATTTGCGCAATGCCGGTCCGGTTTGCCGGGCCGGGTGCGGCATAAGCTGCTTGCATGGGGCCTCGCAGCGCGTACGGATTGCGGCACAGCCGGCACGATACGGTGGTAAAGTAAGGGCAACGTTACTACCTACTTTTTTCATGAAATTCTGCTCCGAGTGCGCCCATCCGGTGACGGTGGCCATCCCCGAAGGCGACAACCGTCCGCGCTACGTGTGCACCCAATGCGGCACCATCCATTACCAGAACCCGAAGATGGTGATCGGCTCGATTCCTGTCTGGGAACAGGACGGCGAACTCAAGGTACTGCTGTGCAAGCGCGCGATCGAGCCGCGCTACGGCTACTGGACGCTGCCGGCCGGCTTCATGGAAAACGAAGAGACCACCGGCCAGGCCGCGGTGCGCGAGACCGAGGAGGAAGCCGGCGCCAACGTCGAACTCGGCGACCTGTTCACCCTGCTCAACGTCGCCCACGTGCACCAGGTCCACCTGTTCTACCTGGCGCGCCTGCTCGACCTGGATTTCGCGCCCGGCATCGAGAGTCTGGACGTGCAGCTGTACACCGAACACGAGATCCCCTGGGACGAGCTGGCCTTCCCGACCATCCGCACCACGCTGGAGCTGTTCTTCGCCGACCGTCGCAAGGTGCTCGAAGGCGGCAGCTACGGTTTTCACAGCCGCGACATCACGAGGCCGATGCGAGCCCCCGTCGAACCCGATTGACCCATCCCGCACCATGATTCCCTGGCTCGAGGCAAATACGCCGTTCCCCGACGTATCCGAAGCGTTGACCACCGACGCGCCCGGCCTGCTCGCGGCCGGCGCCGACCTCTCGCCCCAGCGCCTGCTGCAGGCCTACCGCAACGGCATCTTCCCCTGGTTCTCGGAAGGCCAGCCCATCCTGTGGTGGAGCACCGATCCGCGCATGGTGCTGTACACCGACCACTTCAAGATTTCCGACAGCCTCAAAAAGACCCTGCGCAAGGTCGAACGTTCGCGCTGCGAGGACGGTCCCTGGGTGGTGCGCTTCGACAGCGCCTTCGAATCCGTGATGCGCTCCTGCGCCGCGCCGCGCAAGGACGGGCCCGGCACCTGGATCTCCGAAGACATCATCGCCGGCTACACCGGCCTTCACCGGATGGGCTATGCGCATTCGGCGGAAGTGTGGCTGGACGGCGAACTTGTCGGCGGCGCTTATGGCGTCTGCATCGGCCGCATGTTCTACGGCGAGTCGATGTTCGCGCGCGTGTCCGACGCCTCCAAGGTGGCGCTGGCCTACCTGGTCGCTTTCCTGCGCAGCCATGGCGTACGCATGCTCGACTGCCAGCAGGAGACCGGCCACCTGGCCTCGCTCGGCGCCTTCCCGATTCCGCGCAAGGTCTTCCTCGACCACCTGCGGCAGGCGATCGCCGAGCCCCCCATCGAGAGGTGGGAAGTTACGTCACCGTTGACCACCTAACGGTGCGCCGCGCCGTCTTTGGCTACAATGGGTCAAACACGTCGTCTCGAGAGCATTGCATGACGCACTTAAATGACTTGCCCTTTTCCACGCTGCAGTTCTATACCACGGCGCCCTATCCGTGCAGCTACCTCGACGCGCGCCAGGCGCGCTCGCAGGTCGCCACGCCTTCGCACCTGATCAACGCGGACGTGTATTCGGAACTGGTGCGCAACGGTTTCCGCCGCAGCGGGATCTTTACTTACCGGCCCTACTGCGACGGCTGCCGCGCCTGCATCCCCGTGCGCGTGGCCGTCAACGACTTCGCGCCCAACCGCAGCCAGCGCCGCGCCTGGAAGCACCACGCGGACCTGTCCGCGATGGTGGCCAACCTGTCGTTCTCGGACGAGCACTATGCGCTCTACCTGCGCTACCAGACCACCCGCCACGTCGGCGGCGGCATGGACCAGGACAGCCGCGACCAGTACGCCCAGTTCCTGCTGCAGAGCCGCGTGAATACGCGCCTGGTGGAGTTCCGCGAGCCGGACGGCACGCTGCGGATGGTGTCGATCATCGACGTGCTGTCCGACGGCCTGTCATCGGTCTACACCTTCTTCGATCCCGACGTCGAGGGCGCTTCCTTCGGCACCTTCAACGTGATGTGGCAGATCGAGCAGGCGCGCGAGCTGGGCCTGCCCTACGTCTACCTGGGCTACTGGATCGAACAGAGTCCCAAGATGGCGTACAAGATCAATTTCCGGCCGCTGGAGGCGCGCATCGACGGCGTGTGGGGCGTGCTGGAACCCTGACCCCGGGCGGTGCGCCACACCCACCCGTACAAGGTAGAATGTCGGCAACTCACTTTTGGCCAGCCATGTCCGACAAACTCTTGTACGCCCTCGCCCGCCCGCTGCTGTTTTCCCTCGATCCCGAAACGGCCCACAACCTGACCCTGCCCGCCTTGCGCCGCGCGCACGCGCTCGGCCTGACCGGCCTGGTCAGGAAGCCCAGGCCCGACCCGCGCACCGTGATGGGCATCACCTTCCCGAACCCGGTCGGCCTGGCCGCCGGCCTCGACAAGGACGGCGCCTATATCGACGGCCTGGCGGCCCTGGGCTTCGGCTCGATCGAAGTCGGCACCGTGACGCCGCGCCCGCAGGCCGGCAATCCGAAGCCGCGCATCTTCCGCCTGCCCGCCGCGCGCGCCATCATCAACCGCATGGGCTTCAACAACGGCGGCGTCGACGCCTTCGTCGCCAACGTGCGCGCTTCGCGCTTCTACCTGGAGCAGCAGGGCGTGCTCGGCCTGAACATCGGCAAGAACGCCGACACCCCGATCGAACGCGCCGCCGAGGACTACCTGCACTGCCTGCGCAAGGTCTACCCTTACGCCAGCTACGTGACGGTGAACATCTCGTCGCCGAACACCAAGAACCTGCGCCAGTTGCAGGGCGCCTCCGAACTCGACGCCCTGCTGGGCCAGCTCAAGGGCGAGCAGTCGCGCCTGGCCGACGAGCACGGCCGCTACGTGCCGCTGGCCCTGAAGATCGCGCCCGACGTCGACGCCGACCAGATCCGCGACATCGGCGCGGCCCTGCTGCGCCACGGCATCGACGGCGTGATCGCCACCAACACCACGCTCGGCCGCCGCGACGTCGAGAACCTCCGCCACGCCAATCAGCAGGGCGGCCTGTCCGGCGCCCCCGTGTTCGACCTGTCGAACATCGTGATCCGCGCGCTCAAGAAGGAAGTCGGCGATGCGGTCCCGATCATTGGCGTGGGCGGCATCCTGAGCGGCCGCGACGCCAAGGCCAAAATCGCGGCCGGCGCCCAGCTGGTGCAGTTGTACAGCGGACTGATCTACCGTGGGCCGGGGCTGGTGAAGGAGTGTGCGGACGCGCTCAGGGGGCAGAACCCGGTGCTCAGCCGCGCAAGCTGAAAGGATCCGAATGAAGACGAACAAACTCGGCCGCACCGACCTCACCGTCTCCCGCGTCTGTCTCGGCACCATGACCTTCGGCGAACAGAACACCGAAGCCGACGCGCATAGCCAGCTCGACTACGCACTCGAACGCGGCATCAACTTCATCGACACCGCCGAGATGTACCCGGTACCGCCCAGCGCCGGCACCCAGGGCTCGACCGAACGCTTCATCGGCAGCTGGCTCAGGAAATCCGGCAAGCGCGGCCAGGTCGTGCTGGCCACCAAGGCCGCCGGCCCGAACGCGAACCAGACCTGGATCCGCGGCGGCCGGCACAACCTGGATGCGAACAACATCCGCGCCGCCGTCGACGAGAGCCTGAAGCGCCTGCAGACCGACTACATCGACCTCTACCAGCTGCACTGGCCGAGCCGCAACGTGCCGATCTTCGGCGCCAACCAGTTCGAGCCGAAGAAGGAACGCGCCGGCGTGCCGATCGAGGACACGCTGGCCGTGCTGGGCGAACTCATCAAGGAAGGCAAGATCCGCCACATCGGGGTGTCGAACGAGAGCCCCTGGGGCGTGTGCGAGTACATCAAGCAGGCCGAGATGAAGGGCCTGCCGCGCATCGCCACCATCCAGAATCTGTACAACCTGACCGCGCGCGCCTTCGAAACCACGCTGCTGGACGAAGTCTGCTACCGCGAAGACGTGAGCCTGCTGGCCTACAGCCCCCTCGCCTTCGGCCAGCTGAGCGCCAAGTACGTCGACAACCCGCAGGCACGCGGCCGCCTCACGATCTACCCGCCGACCTGGAGCCCGCGCTACTTGCGTCCGGCCGTGTTCGCGGCAGTGAAGGAATATGCGGAACTGGCGCGTGCCAACGGATTGAGCCCTGCGCAGATGTCGCTGGCGTGGTGCCATTCGCGCTGGTTCGTGGGGTCGACCATCATCGGGGCGACCACGCTGGCGCAGCTGAAGGAGAACATCGATGCGGAGAGCACCGTCTTGCCGGTCGAAGTGATGAAGGCGATCGATGAGATTCATGGGCGGTATACGAATCCCGGCCAGTAACTTCTGACCGTCGTCCCCGCGCAGGCGGGGACCCAGGTTGGCAGCCGACCACCGAACCTGGATTCCCGCCTGCGCGGGAATGACGGCGGTAACTATTCCGCCACGACGGGATGCAGCGCCCGCTCGATATCCGCCCGCGTAAAGCCCTGGGCAAACCGCTCGATGAAGTCATACGCATACGCCCGCAGGTAAGCCCCCTTGCGCACCGCCAGCCGGGTCACATTCGGCGCAAACAGGTGTGAGGACTCGATCGCCCGCAGCCCGCGGTCACGTCCATGGTCGAAGGCCATCGAAGCGACGATACCGACCCCCATCCCCAGCGACACATACTGCTTGATCACGTCCGAATCCATGGCGGTGAGGACGATGTCCGGATTCACGCCGGCGGCCGCGAAGGCGGCGTCGATGTGGCCGCGGCCGGTGAAGCCGACGTCGTAGGTGATCAGGGGATACTCGGCCAGGTCGGCCAGCTTGATCGGGCTTTTCTGCAGCAGCGGATGGCCGTCCGGCACCACCACCAGGTGGCTCCAGCGGTAGCACGGGAAGGAGACCAGGTCGGGGAAGGTCGACAGGCCCTCGGTGGCGATGCCGATGTCGGCGCGGCCCGAGAGCACCCATTCGGCGATGTGGTCCGGCGCGCTCTGCTGCAAGGCGATGCGCACGCCGGGGAAGCTGGTGCGGAAGGCCTGCACCACCTGCGGCAGCGCATAGCGGGCCTGGGTGTGGGTGACGGCGACGGTGAGCGTGCCGCTGTCCTGGGCCGCGTACTCGCTGCTGGCCTGCTGCAGGTTCTCGGCCTCGACCAGCAGGCGCTCGATGATCTTGAGGATGCCCTTGCCGGGATCCGTCATGCCGGTCAGGCGCTTGCCGTTGCGCTCGAAGATGACCACGCCCAGCTCGTCCTCGAGCTCGCGGATCTGGCGCGACACCCCGGGCTGCGAGGTGAACAGGGCGTTCGCCACATCGGTCAGGTTGAAATTGCGACGCGCCGCCTCGCGCACTGAACGCAGCTGTTGAAAGTTCATATTCCCTCACCCTGATCAACGAAAACGTGCATGCGGCGCGGCTTCACCAGCAGGGTCTCGCCGTCGCGCAGATTGAGCGCGCGGAACTGCTCATTTGGTATCACTGCTTCGATCAATTGAGCATTGTCGGCGCGCTCCAGGTCGAGCTGGGCGAGCGGGCCGATCGCATGCGCGCGGCGCAGCTTGACCGGCACGCCCTCGCCGCCCGGCACGAAGCGCTCGACCTCGAGGTCGTGCGGACGCACATAGGCGATGCCCTCGCCGTTCTGCACGCCGGCATACTGGGGCGCATGGAACTTCGCATCGCCGCTGGCCAGCACGCCGTCGTTGACGCGGCCGTGGAAGAGGTTGACGTTGCCCAGGAAGCCGTAGACGAAGGGCGAAGCCGGCTGGTTGTAGACGGCGTCCGGCGTACCGAGCTGTTCGACGCGGCCCTTGTTCATCAGGACCACCTGGTCGGCCACTTCCAGCGCTTCTTCCTGGTCGTGGGTGACGAAGATCGAGGTCACGTGCAGTTCGTCGTGCAGCTGGCGCAGCCAGCGGCGCAGTTCCTTGCGCACCTTGGCGTCCAGCGCGCCGAAGGGTTCGTCGAGCAGCAGCACGCGCGGCTCCACGGCAAGGGCACGGGCCAGGGCGATGCGCTGGCGCTGGCCGCCGGACAGTTGCGGCGGATAGCGGTCGGCGATCCAGTCGAGCTGCACCAGTTCGAGCAGCTTTTTCACTTTCTCGCGGATCTGGGCTTCGCTCGGGCGTTCCTTGCGCGGTTTCACCCTTAAGCCGAACGCGACGTTCTCGAACACCGTCATGTGCTTGAACAGCGCATAGTGCTGGAACACGAAGCCGACCTGGCGCTCGCGCACGTGGCTGGCGGAGGCATCGGCGCCGTCCAGCAGCACGCGGCCGGCGTCCGGAAACTCCAGGCCGGCAATGATGCGCAGCAGCGTGGTCTTGCCGCAGCCGGAAGGCCCGAGCAGCGCGGTCAGCTCGCCGTCCGCGAACTGCAGGGAAACGTCATCCAGGGCCGTGAACTGGCCGAACTGCTTGCGAATGTGTTGGACTTCGATCGTCATGCCGATTGCTCCGAAATATTGGCTTTGCGGCTTTGATGCAAGCGCCATTCGATAAAGGATTTCACCGCCAGCGTGACCAGGGCCAGCAGGGCCAGCAGCGAAGCGATCGCGAACGCCGCCGTGAAGTTGTATTCGTTATAGAGGATCTCGACCTGCAGCGGCATGGTGTTGGTCTCGCCGCGGATGTGGCCCGACACCACGGACACGGCGCCGAACTCGCCCATCGCGCGGGCATTACACAGGATCACGCCGTACAGCAGGCCCCACTTGATGTTGGGGAGGGTCACGCGGCGAAAGGTCGCCCAGCCGGACGCGCCCAGCACCAGCGCCGCCTCTTCTTCCTCGCTGCCCTGGGCCTGCATCAGCGGGATCAGCTCGCGCGCCACGAAGGGGAAGGTAATGAAGACGGTCGCCAGCACGATGCCCGGCACCGCGAACAGGATCTTGATGTCGTGGTCCATCAGCCAGGGGCCGAACCAGCCCTGGGAACCGAACATCAGCACGTAGATCAGGCCGGCGATCACGGGCGAGACCGAGAACGGCAGGTCGATCAAGGTCAGCAGGATGCTCTTGCCGCGGAAGTCGAACTTGGCGATGGCCCAGGCCGCTGCCACGCCGAACACCAGGTTCAGCGGCACCGAGATGAGGGCCGCGATCAGGGTCAGCTTGATGGCCGACAGCGCGTCCGGATCGAGGATCGCTTCCTTGTAGGTGGACCAGCCGTTCTTCAGCGCTTCGGCGAACACGGCCACCAGGGGCACGAACAGGAACAGGGTCAGGAACAGCAGCGCCACCGTGATCAATGCGTAGCGCACCCAGCCCGGCTCGAGGGTATTGGTGGCCTTGCGCGGCGCCCGGGCGGCGGCCGCGTCGGCAGGTTTGATGTCGTCGAGGACTGCGCTCATTTACTTGCCCGCCCGTTTGCGTGCCCAGGCCTGCAGCAGATTGATGGCCAGCAGGAGGAGGAAGGAAGCGACCAGCATGACCACGGCGATCGCGGTGGCGCCCGTGTAGTCGTACTGCTCCAGCTTGGTGATGATGAACAGCGGCGTGATCTCGGAAACCATCGGCATGTTGCCGGCGATGAAGACGACCGAGCCGTATTCGCCGGTGGCGCGCGCGAAGGCCAGCGCGAAGCCGGTCAGCAGCGCCGGCACGATGCCCGGCAGGATCACGCGGGTGAAGGTCTGCCAGGGGCTGGCGCCCAGGCTGGCGGCGGCCTCTTCCAGCTCGCGTTCGGCGTCTTCCAGCACCGGCTGCACGGTGCGCACCACGAAGGGCAGCCCGATGAAGGTCAGCGCCACCACCACGCCCAGCGGGGTGAAGGCGACCTTGATGCCGAGCGGTTCCAGGTATTTGCCGATCCAGCCGTTGCTCGAATAGAGGGCGGTCAGGGTGATGCCGGCCACCGCGGTCGGCAGCGCGAACGGCAGGTCGACCAGGGCGTCGATGAAGCGCTTGCCGGGAAACTGGTAGCGCACCAGCACCCAGGCGACGATGCCGCCGAATACGACGTTGATGGCGGCGCCGATCAGGGCCGCGCCGAAGCTCAGGCGGTAGGAAGCCATCACGCGTTCCGAGGTGACGGCGTTCCAGAACGCGTCCCAGCTCATGGTGAAGGTTTTCAGGAAGATCGCCGACAGCGGGATCAGCACGATCAGCGCCAGGTAGAAGATCGTGAAGCCGAGCGACAGCCCGAAGCCGGGAATCACCCGGTTGGCGCTGCTGCGGCTGGTCACTAGCGTATTCATGGAAGGGCCTTATTACAATTTCTTCTAATAGGGCGCCATAATTGCACGCGAATTACATATTACAAACGAAGCATTTTCTATTTGTATAGAAGATTTCGGTATGAGGCCGCCGCCTCAGTAGATCAGCTTCAGCGCCACCCCGGCCAGGGTCATCGCCAGCAAACCGCGCAGGAAGCCTTCCGGCACCGCCTTCGCGGCCCAGGAACCGAGGGTGATGCCCGGCACCGAACCGACCAGCAGGGTCACCAGCAGCATCCAGTTGATCGAGCCCAGCCACCAGTGGCCGAAGGCGGCGATCGCGGTCAGCGGCACGGCATAGGCGATGTCGGTGCCCGCGACTTCCGCCGGGCTCAGCTTCGGATACAGCATCACCAGCAGGGTGGCGCCGATCGCACCGGCGCCGATCGAGGACACGGTGACCAGGGTGCCGAGGACGGCGCCGGCGGCGATGGTGGCGGCCGCCAGGCTCCTGCCCTGCAGCTGGCGCCCGGGTCTGGCGTGGACCCAGGCCAGCATGCGGGTGCGGAACAGGATCGCCACCACGGTCAGCAGCACGGAGACGGCGATCGAATAGCGGATCACCTGGCCGATGGCGGCGTTCAGGGGACCGAGGTATTGCAGGGCCAGGGTGGCCAGCAGTGCGGCGGGCAGCGCGCCCATGCACAGGCGGCCGACGATATGCCACTGGACGTTACCGCGCTTGCGGTGGGTGATGGTGCCGGCGCTCTTGGTGAGCGAGGCGAAGGCGAGGTCGGTACCGACGGCCACCGACGGCGTGACGCCGAACAGCAGCGTCAGGAGCGGCGTCATCAGCGAGCCGCCGCCGACGCCGGTCATTCCGACCAGCAAACCGACGGCGAACCCCGACAGGATATACGTTAAGGACATGCTTTACCCCCAGATTGGCTCCAAGGGTAAAGTGCCTCAACCGTAAAGCAAACAACAGATTACTTCTTTGCTTATGCAAGCCTTGCGCATGGGCACGGGGAGCATTACTTGTTCGGCTGCGGGGTGAGGCGCAGGTAAGGACGCGGCGCCGAATAGCCTTTCGGGTATTTCTGCTTGAGCTGTTCCGGATCCTGGATGGTCAGCGGGATGATGACGTCGTCGCCATCCTTCCAGTTGCCCGGGGTCGCGACGGTGTAGCCGTCGGTCAGCTGCAGGGCGTCGATCACGCGCAGGACTTCGTCGAAGTTGCGGCCGGTGCTCATCGGGTAGGTGATGATCAGGCGCACTTTCTTGGCCGGGTCGATCACGAACAGCGAGCGCACGGTGGCGGTGGCCGACTGGTTCGGGTGGATCATGTCGTACAGCTCGGAGACCGATTTGTCCGCATCGGCGATGATCGGGAAGCCGACCACGGTCTGCTGGGTTTCCTCGATATCCTTGATCCAGGCCTTGTGCTGCTCGGCCGGGTCGACCGACAGGGCGATGGCCTTGACGTTGCGCTTGTCGAATTCCGGCTTCAGTTTTGCGGTCAGGCCCAGCTCGGTCGTGCACACCGGCGTGAAGTCGGCCGGGTGCGAGAACAGTACCACCCAGGAATCGCCCGCCCAGTCGTGGAAGCGGATGCGGCCCATGGTGGAGTCCTGCTCGAAATCGGGAGCGGTGTCGCCCAGGCGTAAAGTCATGCTGATCTCCTTCAGGTTAAGGGACTGAAACTGCGGTCAAAAAAAGCGGTTGTACAAGACCACGGCCCAGGTCGCGGCAGCCATCGTGATCGCCAGTGCCACCGCCGCGCTGCCCAGGTCCTTGGCGGCCTTGGACAGCGGATGGCGCTCCAGCGACACACGGTCGACCACCGCCTCGATGGCGGCGTTGATCAGCTCCACCAGCAATACCAGTCCGAGCACCGCGATCAGGGCCAGCTTCTGGAAGGCGGACACCGGCAGCAAGAGCGCGATGATCGCCGCCGGCACCGCCACCATCAGTTCCTGGCGGAAAGCATGCTCATGCCGCCAGGCCGTCTTGAAGCCTTCGATCGAATAACGGAAAGCGCCGGCGATCCGCGCCAGTCCGCCCTTGCTCTTGAACTCGCTGCTTGGTTGATCCATGGGTGTCGTGATTGCTTGCAGGATTGGCATTATGCCCCACTCCGAAACAACGCGTTAAACACAATTTTCACATTATGGTATAAAGTAGAGAAATATACCGCACCGCAGCAAGCACAACATGAAAATGGAAACTCTCGAACCGGCGAAAACTTCCATCCAGGTGATCGAACGCATGGTTGCCCTGCTCGACGTCCTGGCCAGCTATACGGACCCCGTGAGCCTGAAGGAATTGTCGAAAGTATCCGGCCTGCACCCCTCGACCGCGCACCGGATCCTCAACGACATGGTCGTGACGCGCTTCGTCGACCGCGTCGAGCCCGGCACCTACCGCCTCGGCATGCGCCTGCTGGAACTGGGCAATGTGGTGAAGAGCCGGCTGTCGGTGCGCGAAGCGGCGGTCGACCTGATGCGCGCCCTGCACAACAAGACCCGCCAGACGGTCAACCTGTCGGTGCGCCAGGGCGACGAGATCGTCTACATCGACCGCGCCTTCTCCGAGCGCTCCGGCATGCAGGTGGTGCGCGCGATCGGCGGCCGCGGCCCGCTGCACCTGACCTCGACCGGCAAGCTGTTCCTGTCGATCGACGATCCGAAGGCGATCCGCGCCTACGCGACCCGCACCGGCCTCGCCGGCCACAACAAGAACTCGATCACCGACCTCGGCCGCCTGGAACGCGAACTGGCGCTGGTGCGCTCGCGCGGCTATGCGCGCGACAACGAGGAACTGGAACTGGGCGTGCGCTGCATGGCAGCCGGCATCCACGACGACAGCGGCAAGCTGGTCGCGGGCCTGTCGATCTCGGCGCCGGCGGACCGGCTGCAGGATGAGTGGCTGGAAGATCTGGTGAACACGGCGGCGCAGATTTCGGCGACGCTGGGGCATCGGGTTTCATAGGCCCGTCGTTCCCGCGCAGGCGGGAATAGTGCCCCAGCACTATTCCCCCCAAGTTATGCGTGCGTTTCGACTGCTTAAGCAAGCTTGGGTCCCCGCCTTCGCGGGGACGACGTTTACAAGTTAGCGGTCAGAATTACTGCGCAGTCGTCCCCGGCACCACCGCCGACACCGTCACCGGCACCCCAGCCGCAGCCGACGCCGGAATCGCCGCCGGCTTCAATGCCTCGAGCCACTTGCGCATCCGTCCCGCGTCCGCGGTCCGCGACTGCTTCCCTTTCGAATCCAGGAACACCATGACCACGTTGCGGCCCTGGATCATGGCCTGCATCACCAGGCAGCGCCCCGCTTCGTTGATGAAGCCGGTCTTCTGCAGGCCGATGTTCCAGTCCGGCATGGCCACCAGATAGTTGGTGTTGTGGTACTGCATGCGGCGGCCGCTGGCTTCGACCACGTAGTTCGGATCCGTCGTGTACTGGCGCAGCAGCGGTTCGTGGTGGGCCGTCATGACCAGCTTGGCCAGGTCGCGCGCGCTCGACACGTTCTGGCTCGACAGGCCGCTCGAATCCACATAATGCGTGTCGTTCATGCCGAGTTCTTTCGCCTTGGCATTCATCGCATCGACGAAGGCATTGATACCGCCTGGATAGTTGCGGCCGAGTGCGGCGGCGGCGCGGTTTTCCGAGCTCATCAGGGCAATGTGCAGCAGGTTGCCGCGCGTCATGCGGGTGCCGACGGGCAGGCGCGAGGTCGTGAACTTGTGCTTGTCGACGTCGGCATCGGTGATGGTCAGCACCTCGTCCAGGCTTTGCTGGGCCTGGACTACCAGCAGGCCGGTCATCAGCTTGGTGATCGAGGCGATCGGCAGGGCGACGGTGGAATTCTTTTCGAACAGCACTTCCGAGCTGGCCTGGTCCATCACATAGGCGACCGAGGAGCGCAGCTCGAGCGGATCGTGGGTCTTGGCCAGGCCGGCCAGGTCGCCGGCGCTGAGGAAGGCGATGGCCGGCGCGGCGCGGCGCACGCGCTGGTAGACCACCCTGCGCTTGCCGTGCACCATCTCGATCCGGCGCACCATCTGCTCGCGGTTCTCGGCGGCGATGGACTTGGCGAGGTCGGTGCGCTTGGGCGGGTGTTTCACCCGCTTGGTGCTTACCGCGCGTCCCTTGTGCTTGGTGCCGGCCATGGCTTGCGAGGGTTCAAGCAGGAACATCATGGAAATGGCGGCAGCCAACGCGAGCTTGAGCATCTGAAAATCCTTGAACGCGAACTGAAGAGCACACAATGCAGTGTAGCGAAACACGAGTGAAGCGCAAGGAATGTAACACCTGCGCTCTCATTTTGCTACAACGCAATTTTTCTCACGTTGTAGAAATCTCTTGATAATTCAACAGCTTGCCGCATCAGTATACCGAACTAATCGATGAAGCGCACGAAGCTGGATACCGGCTCGCGTTCCGTTACCAGGCTGTTCTCGATCTTGGCCGGATCGGCGAAACCGAGCGCCATGCCGCAGACCAGCATTTCATTGTCCGGCAAGCCCAGTTGCCCGGCAATGATGCGGTGGAACTGGGTAAAAGCCGCCTGCGGACAGGTGTCGAGGCCGCGTCCGCGCGCCGCCACCATGATGTTCTGCAGGAACATACCGTAGTCGAGCCAGGAGCCCTGCTCCATCACGCGGTCGATCGTGAACAGCAGGCCGACCGGTGCGTCGAAGAAGCGGTAGTTGCGGCCATGCTGGGCCGCCATCCCGGCCTTGTTCTCGCGCGTCAGGCCCAGCAGTGAGTACAGGTCCCAGCCGACCTTGCGGCGCCGGTCGATGAAGGGCGAGACCCATTCGCGCGGATAGTAGGCGTATTCCTCGGAGTGTTCCTTCGCCTGCTGGGGGTCGCGGTAGGCGTCGAGGATCGCGTTGCCCAGGCGCTCCTTGGCTTCGCCGGTCAGCACGTAGACTTTCCAGGGCTGGGTATTCGTGCCGGACGGCGCGCGCGACGCGACCTCGAGGATGGCTTCGACGTCTTCGCGCGCGACCGGGGTGTCCAGGTAGGCGCGGATCGAACGGCGCGTGGTGATGGCCGCGTCGACGGCCTGTTGCTGTGGGCTGGTGATCATGGAAAATCTCCTTGGATTATTTTTTGACGACGAAGGCCACGCCCATCACCGCGACCGCCATGCCCACCAGTCCGAGCGGGCTCAACGCTTCGCCGAACATCAGCCAGGCCATCACGGCCGTGGTCGGCGGGGTCAGGTAGAGCAGGCTGGTGACCTTGGTGGCGTCGTTGCGGCTGATAAGGCGGAACAAGAGGAAGATGGCGCCGATCGACAGCGCGAAGATGGACCACAGCAGCGCGCCGAGGAACTGCGGGGTCCAGTGCACGTTGCCGAGCGAGGGGCCGAAACCTTCCAGCGCCACCGCGGGCGGCAGCAGCAGCAGGGCGCTGGCCGTGAACTGGATCAGGGTGCCGGTGCGCAGGTCGAAGTGCGGGCAGAAGCGTTTCTGGTACAGGGTGCCGCAGGTGATCGACAGCAGCGCCAGCACGCAGAAGCCGATGGCCGTGGGCGCCAGGCCGTTCAGGCTGATCTTGGCGTAGACGACCAGGGCCACGCCGCCCAGGCCGAGCAGCAGGCCCAGCCACTGGCGCGCGCTGACCCGTTCGCCGACCAGGGGCGCGGCAAAGGCGGTCAGGATGGGTTGCAGGCCGACGATCAGGGCCGACAGCCCGGCCGGCATGCCGATCTTGATTGCGCTCCAGACCCCGCCCAGGTAGCCGGCCTGCAGCAGCAGCCCGGCGACGGCGACGTGCAGGATGCGTCCGTGCGGCCACGGCGCCCGGCTCAGCAGCACCAGCGGCAGCAGGACCAGTATCGCGCCCACGCAGCGCAGGATCAGGAAACTCAGCGGCGGCGCATACGGCAGGCCGTACTTGGCCGCGATGAAGCCGGTACTCCAGAGGACGACGAAGAACAGCGGCACCGGCGACAGCCAGGCGGCGCGCGCCGGCGATGCGGACCGGACCGTTGAAGCCTGGGCGGGCGGCGTGGCGGCGGTATCGGAAGAGGTGTCGGGGGTCATCGGATTGCCAGTCTAGCATGCTGCCCGGGTCGCCGCCGGCCGCCCAGTTGCCAGCTCGATTGTTGTATCCGTGCAAACGGAATGCCACGCAAACGATTGCCTGCATTGATATAACTCAAAACAAGCACTTTCTGTTGTGCGCCGCATCAAAAGTGCTTGACGCATAATCGGAACCCGGTAAAATCGAATTATGTTGCGGCGCACAAAAGAGGTTCAGAACGCTGCCAGCATGCATCCGAGCAACATCCGGGTCCACCCAAGTTCAATATTTGTCCAATACTGGAGAACTACATGTTTGCATTCCCCGAGCAGTTTTCGAACGCGACCAAAGCTAATCTGGATTCCCAATTCGCCCTGCTGACGGCCCTGACCTCCAAGACTTTCGAGGGCATGGAAAAGCTGGTGGACCTGAACATCAACACCGCCAAGACCGCGCTGGAAAATTCGTCGGCAACCGCACGTCAGCTGCTGGCCGCCAAGGATCCGCAGGAATTCTTCTCGGTGACCGCCGCCCAGGCCCAGCCGAACGCTGAAAAAGCCCTGTCGTACAGCCGCCAGGTTGCCGCCATCGCCGCCGACACCGGCGCCGAGTTCTCGCGCGCCGCCGAAAGCCAGTTCGCCGAAGTCAACCGCAAGGTGATCTCGCTGGTCGACGAAGTGACCAAGAACGCCCCGGCCGGTTCCGAGACCTATGTGTCGGCCCTGAAAACCGCCATCAGCAACGCCAACGCCGGTTACGAGCAGTTCACCAAGACCACCAAGCAGGCCGCTGAAGCGATCGAGTCGAACCTGAACGCCGCCGTGTCGCAGTTCACCCAGGCTGCCGGCAAGGCCGCCAACGGCGCTGCCAACGCTGCCTGATTAATTTTTGCCGTTTGGCAAAAGAACGGCCCGGACTGCGTGAGCGGTCCGGGCCGTTGTTTTTCTGCCGTCATCCCGCGAGCTTATGTTGCGTCATTCCCTATACGTAGAAGCAGATCATTCGCCCAGGTAAGCCGCCTGCACCCGCGGATCATTCAACATGTCCGCCGCATTCCCCATCATGGTAATCGCCCCCGACTCCATCACATAGGCACGGCTGGCAGCCTGCAGCGCCAGCCGTGCGTTCTGTTCCACCAGCAGCACGGTAATGCCCTGGGAAGACACGTTGCGGATCACCTCGAAGATCTTCTCGACCATGATCGGCGACAGGCCCATCGAGGGCTCGTCCAGCAGCAGCAGGGTCGGATGGCACATCAGGGCGCGCGCCATCGCCAGCATCTGCTGCTCGCCGCCGGACAGGGTGCCGGCCAGCTGGTTCGCGCGCTCTTTCAGGCGCGGGAATACCGTGTACCACTTGTCGATGTCGGCCTCGATCCCGGCCTTGTCGTCGCGGGTGTAGGCGCCCATCAGCAGGTTTTCGTGGATGCTCATGCGGGTGAACACGCCCCGCCCTTCCGGCACCATCGCCAGCTTGTTCTGCACCAGCTTGAAGGACTTGGCGCTGCCGAGAGGCTGGCCGAGGTAGGACACGCTGCCTTCGACCTTGCAGGCCGGCAGGGTGCCGGTGATGGCTTTCAGGGTGGTGGTCTTGCCCGCGCCGTTGGCGCCGATCAGGGTCACCAGCTCGCCGCGATTGACCTCGAGGTCGATGCCCTTGACGGCCTTGATGCCGCCGTAGGCGACCTTGAGGCCGGCAATTTTAAGAATGTTCTCGCTCATCAATGACTATCTTTTCACACTGAGCCGGTGCCGAGGTAAGCCTCGATCACCGCCTTGTTCTTCTGGATCTCGGCCGGCAGGCCTTCCGCGATCAGCTTGCCGTATTCCAGCACCGAGATGCGGTCGCACAGGCCCATCATGAGCTTGACGTCGTGCTCGATCAGCAGGATGGTGACGCCGGCGGCCTGGATCTTCACCAGCAGCTCGCGCAGCGCCAGCTTCTCGGTCGCGTTCATGCCGGCCGCCGGCTCGTCCAGCGCCAGCAGGCGCGGTTCGGTGGCCAGCGCGCGCGCGATCTCGAGGCGGCGCTGGTCGCCGTAGGACAGATAGCGCGCGGTGCGGCTCGCGAACTGGCCGATGCCGACGAAGTCCAGCAATTCCTGGGCCCTGGCGCGGATCGCCGCTTCTTCGAGACGCGCCGCCTTGTGGCGCAGGATCGCGCCGATCACGCCCTGGCGGGTGCGCACGTGGCGTCCGACCATCACGTTCTCCAGCGCCGTCATCTCGCCGAACAGGCGGATGTTCTGGAAGGTGCGGGCGATGCCGGCCTTCGCCACCTCGTGCGGCGCCGACGGCGAGTAGGGCTTGCCGCCCAGCTCGAAGCTGCCGGTATCCGGCTGGTAGAGGCCGGTGATGACGTTGAAGAAGGTGGTCTTGCCGGCGCCGTTCGGGCCGATCAGGCCATAGATCTGGCCCTGCTCGATGCGGATGCCGACATCGGTCAGGGCCTGCAGGCCGCCGAAGCGCTTGTTGACGCCGGAGATGTTCAGCAGCGCAGTCGTCATGGTCGCGCTCATGCCGCCTCCTCCGCTTCTGCTTTCGCGAGCGCCGCGGCCGGACGGTCTTCCTTGCGCGGCGACGGCCACAGACCGGCCGGGCGGTACAGCATGATGACCACCATCGCCAGGCCGTACAGCAGCTGGCGCAGCACTTCCGCCTCGATCAGCACCTTGCCGAACAGGGTGCGCTGGGCCGGCTCGACCACGTGGCGCAACACTTCCGGCAGCGCCGCCAGCAGCACGCCGCCCATCACCACGCCGGGGATGTGGCCGATACCGCCCAGCACCACCATCGCCAGCACGGCGATCGATTCGGTGAAGGAGAAGGATTCCGGCGAGATGAAGCCCTGGAAGGCCGCGAACATGGCGCCGGCCACGCCGCCGAAGGAGGCGCCCATCGAGAACGCCAGCAGCTTGACGTTGCGGGTGTTGATGCCCATCGCCTTGGCGGCGATCTCGTCCTCGCGGATCGCCACCCAGGCGCGGCCCAGGCGCGAATGCTGCAGGCGGCTGGTCATGAAGATGGTGACGATGCACAGCAGCAGGAACAGGAAATAGTAGGCGTTCACCGACGGCAGCTTGAGCCCGCCGATATAGACCGTGGCGCGCGAGCCCGCCTCGCCCGCCAGCGACACGCCGAAGATGCGGATCGGATCGATCAGGTTGATGCCCTGCGGACCGTTGGTGAAATTGATCGGATCGTTCAGGTTGTTCATGAAGATCCGGATGATCTCGCCGAAACCGAGGGTCACGATGGCCAGGTAGTCGCCGCGCAGCTTCAGGGTCGGGGCGCCGAGCAGCGCGCCGAACAGTCCCGCCACGAGGGCCGCCAGCGGCACGATCGCCCACACCGACAGGTGGATGCCGTCGGTGCGAATGCTCTCGCCGAACAGCGCCGTCAGCGAATCGCCCAGCGCCGGCGAATAGTTGACGACCGATTCCAGCAGCGAGGCAAACTGGGGCGAAGCCATCAGGCCGGTGAGGTAGGCGCCGACCGCGAAGAAGGCGATGTAGCCGAGGTCGAGCAGGCCGGCGAAGCCGACCACGATGTTCAGGCCCAGCGCCAGCATGATGTACAGCAGGGCCATGTCGAGGATGCGCACCCAGGAGTTGCCGAACTGGCTTGCGACGAAGGGGAAGACGAGCATCACCGCCAGCAGGATGGCCATGCTGGCATAGGCCTGGCGCGGTTTGTCGGCGGTGTCGAAGGTCAGGAGAGCCATGTTGTCGTTTCCTTTCCTCAGGCGCGGTCGGCCACGCGTTCGCCCATGATGCCGGACGGGCGCACGGTCAGCACCAGGATCAGCACGATGAAGGCGAAGATGTCCTGGTAGTTACTGCCGAGGAAGCCGCCGGTCAGGTCGCCGATATAGCCGGCGCCCAGGCTCTCGATGATGCCGAGAACGATCCCGCCGATCATCGCGCCATAGATATTGCCGATGCCACCCAGCACCGCGGCCGAGAAGGCCTTCATGCCCGGCACCGTGCCCATCGCGAACTGGATCGACGCATAGTTGGCGCCCCACATCACCCCGGCGACGGCGGCCAGGGCCGCGCCGATGGCGAAGGTGGTGACGACGACGCGGTTCGAATCCACGCCCATCAGGCCGGCCACGCGCGGGTTCTCGGCGACGGCGCGCATCGCGCGGCCCATCTTGGTCTTCTCGACCAGGAACACCAGGCCCATCATGGCGCAAGCGGCCAGCACCAGCAGCAGCACCTGGGTCTGCGAGATGACGGCGCCGCCGACCATGATCGGTTCCGAGGATAGCAGCTGCGGGAAAGGCAGCGGGCTGCGGCCCCAGATCATCATCGCGATCGTCTGCAGCAGGATCGAGACGCCGATCGCGGTAATCAGGGGCGCCAGGCGCGGCGCGTTGCGCAGGCGGCGGTAGGCGATGCGTTCGATCAGCACGTTGACCAGCATCGCCACCGGGATCGCGCCGACGATGGCGATCGCCAGCTGCAGTCCGCCGGCCATGCCGGGGAAGCTGGCGTCGAGGAATTTCAGGATGCTCAGGCCGACCATGGCACCGATCATCAGCACGTCGCCGTGGGCAAAGTTAATCAGGTTCAGCACGCCGTACACCATGGTGTAGCCGAGCGCGATCAGCGCATACATGCTGCCCAGCACCAGTCCGTTCAGGATCTGCTGGATAAAAGTTTCCATTGTGGGTTTTCTCTTTCTCTTGTTGCGCCGCGCGGCGGCAGACCACATTTCCGAGCGACATCATCATATTACATCCATGACCCACGCATGAAAAAAATGCCATGCCGCCGTCACAAATTTGCCGTCTGTAGTATGCTCCGCGCCTCGCGACCTCAGCCATACCCATGCCGGGGCCGCGCATAGTCAATACAACAATCAGCGAGACTTACTTGAAACAAAAATACCTGACCCTGATGGTCGCCGTGGCCCTGGCCGGCGCCTCCGCCACCGCCGCCGCCTCCGGCTACCGCTTCGGCTCCCAGAGCGTGTCCTCCCAGGGCACCGCGGAAGCCAACGGCGCCGAAGCCGCCGACGCCTCCACCATCTTCGCCAACCCGGCCGGCCTGTCGCGCCTGGAAGGCAGGCAGATCATGGGCGGCGTGACTGCCGTCGTGCCGCACTCGAGCTACCTGGATGCCGGCTCGACCCGCTTCACCCGCACGCCCACCGGCGGCCAGGCGTCGCAGGACGATTACGTGCCGGGCGTGGTCGCCGGCCCCTCGCTGTACTACAGCCAGAAGATCGACGGCCAGTGGAGCGCCGGCCTGGGCGTCTTCGTCCCCTACGGCACCAAGCTGGACTACGACAGCAACTGGGCGGGCCGCTATTCGCTCACCAACATCAAGCTGGAATCCGTCAACCTGAACCCCTCGGTCGCGTTCAAGCTCGATGAGCGGCACGCCTTCGGCTTCGGCATCGACATCGAATACATGAAGGCCCGCCTGGGCCAGGCCGTCGACGTGCCGGGCACCATCGCGGCCGCCCAGGCCGCCGGTACCGGCGCCGCGCTGGCGCGCCAGATCGCGGCCATGGGCGGCAACCCTGCCGCGCTGGCATCGGCCGGCGACGCCCATGCGGGCGTGGAAGGCAAGGACTGGGGCTATGGCTTCAACCTGGGCTACCTGTTCTCGCTGGACCAGAACACCCGCTTCGGCATCGCCTACCGCTCCTCGATCAAGCATGAGCTGAAGGGCGGCGCGGTGTGGGACTTCTCGACCGTGAGCGGCGACAAGGTCGTCAACGGCGTGCTGCAGGCGGCCGCGCGGCGCGCCAACTCGGCCGCCCGCGTCGAGATCCGCACCCCGGAAACCCTGTCGCTGAACGCCTTCCACCAGTTCGACGAAAAGTGGGCCGGCATGGCGGACGTGACCTGGACCCGCAACTCGCGCATGCAGAACATCGACATCGAATTCGTCGGCACCGGCGAAGGCGACGAGGTAATCCGCCAGCAGTGGAAAAACACGGTGCGCGTGGCCCTGGGCGCCAACTACAAGCTGAACGAGAACGTGACGCTGCGCGGCGGTATCGCCCATGACGACGCCCCGGTGCGCAGCAGCGAACTGCGCCACGCCGCCCTGCCCGACGCCGACCGCCTGCAGCTGTCCTTCGGCGCCAACTGGAAGCTGAGCCCGGCCTCGTCGCTCGACCTGGCATACACCTGGCTGGACTTCAAGGATGCGCCGGGCAGCTATACCAATAACTGCAACCCGGTCGCCACCGCCTGCACCGGCAACGGCGAGACCACGCGCGGCACCTGGAAGACCCATATGCAGCTGATCGGCCTGGCCTACAGCTACAAGTTCTGAGCGGCCGCTGAATGAACGAAGCCGGCGCCTCCTCGCGGGGACGCCGGCTTTTTTACTTGTGCCGCGAGGGCGCCCGGTTCAGACGTCGCGCAGGGTGATGACCGGCATGGTCAGGGTGCGCTTGTCCTGGAAGAAGGCGATGTCGAACAGGGCCGCCGCGCCCACCACTTCCTTGTCCATCCGGCGCAGCAGGCTGGCCGCCGCCTCGATGGTGCCGCCGGTGGCCAGCACGTCGTCGACGATCAGCACGCGCTCGCCCTTGATGCGGGCCGGCTGGATCTCGATGGTGGCGCTGCCGTACTCGCGCCTGTATTCGATGCTGATCGCCTCGCCCGGCAGCTTGCCGGGCTTGCGCGCCATCGCAAAACCGATCGCCCGCTTGTAGGCGAGCGCGCCGGCGATCATGAAGCCGCGCGCATCCATCGCGACGATGAAGTCGAAATGCAGCTCGGCGGTGCGCTCGTACAGGGTGTCGATGGCAACCTGCCAGTGCACCGGATTGTCGAAGATGCAGCCGACGTCGATGAAATTGACGCCCGGCTCAGGATAGTCCTTGAAGAACTCCAGCGGAATCGAATCGAAAGCCATCGTCTTTCCGCTCAGGCCGCCGCCGACGCGTCAGCCGCCGGATCGCCGGTCAGGCCCTTGGGCAGCGGGAAGGTGACGTGCTCTTCCACGCCTTCGAGGGCGCGCACGCTGGCGGCGCCGAGTTCCTTCAGGCGGTCGATCACGGCCTGCACCAGCACTTCCGGGGCCGAGGCGCCGGCGGTCACGCCGATGCGCTTCTTGCCGGCGATCCAGCCTGGATCGATGGCGGAAGCATTGTCGACCATATAGGCCGGGGTACCCTTCTTCTCGGCCACCTCGCGCAGGCGGTTCGAGTTCGAGCTGTTCGGGCTGCCGACCACGACCACGACCTCGACCTGGGGCGCCAGGAACTTCACGGCTTCCTGGCGGTTGGTGGTGGCGTAGCAGATGTCGCCCTTCTTCGGCTCGATGATGTTCGGGAAGCGCTTCTTCAGCGCGGCGATGATCTCGGCGGTGTCGTCGACCGACAGCGTGGTCTGCGACACGTAGGCGAGCAGGTCCGGATTGGCGACCTGCAGCTTCTCGACGTCCTCGACCGTCTCGACCAGGTGCATGCCCTCTTCCGCCTGGCCCATGGTGCCCTCGACTTCCGGGTGGCCGGCGTGGCCGATCATGACGATCTCGGCGCCCTGCTTGCGCATCTTGGCGACTTCGACGTGGACCTTGGTGACCAGCGGACAGGTCGCATCGAACACTTTCAGGCCGCGCGATTCGGCTTCGTCACGCACCGCCTTCGACACGCCGTGGGCCGAGAACACGAGGGTGTTGCCCGCCGGGACGTCGTCGAGGTCCTCGATGAAGATCGCACCCTTGTTGCGCAGGTCGTTGACGACATAGGCGTTGTGCACGATCTCATGGCGCACGTAGATGGGCGCGCCGAACTGCTGCAGGGCACGCTCGACGATCTCGATCGCACGGTCGACGCCGGCACAGAAGCCGCGCGGCTGGGCTAACAGGATTTCGTTGTCCATGTCTTAGAGTACGGAAATGAGTTGCACTTCAAACTTCAGCGGCTGGCCGGCCAGCGGGTGGTTGAAGTCGAACAGGGCGTCGTTTTCGCGCATCTGCAGCAGCACGCCGGCGAAGCGGCCGCCGCCCGGCGCCGCGAAATCGACCAGGTCGCCGACCTGGTAATCGGCGTCCGGCACCGAGTTGTCGTCCAGCGTCTTCTTCGACACGGCCTGGATCAGTTCCGGGTTGCGCTCGCCGAAACCCTCGGCGGCGCTCAGCTCGAAGCTCGTGTGCGTGCCTTCCGCCAGGCCCAGCAGGCGCTGTTCGAGGAAGGGCGCAAGCTGGCCCTGGCCCAGCAACAGGGTGGCCGGCGTGCTGCCGAAGGTTGTGACGATATCAGTACCGTCGGCGGTGGCGAGACGATAATGCAGAGTCAGGTAAGCCGATTCGGTGACGATGGGAGCGTTGGTGGTGGACATTGCGGGATTGTGCGTGTGCGTTACGTGCAAACCGCTATTGTAAGCCGAACCCACCTGTCGCGCCCGAAAGGACCTCTTTATTCCACTTCGGGAGATCAAATGGGTATCAATGACTGGTCCGAACAGGAAAGGCCACGCGAGCGCCTGGTGCGCGAAGGGCCGCAGGCGCTGTCCAATTCCGAGCTGCTGGCCCTGATGCTGCGGGTGGGCGTGCGCGGCAAGAGCGCGGTCGACCTGGGGCGCGACATGCTGCAGCACTTCGGCTCCCTGCACGGCCTGTTCGGCGCGACCCTGGCCGATTTTTCCGAGGTGCACGGGCTCGGCATGGCCAAGTATGCGCAGATGCAGGCCGTGATGGAACTGGCCCGGCGCGCGATCGCCGAGCAGCTGCAGGCCGGCGACCTGCTGTCCTCGCCGGAAGCGGTCAAGCGCTACCTGCGGATCAAGCTGGGCGGCCGCCCCTACGAATCCTTCGTGGTGTTGTTTGTAGACATCAAGAATCGGCTAATTGCCGATAAAGAAATGTTCCGTGGAACCCTGAGCCACGCCAGCGTCCACCCGCGCGAAGTGGTCAAGGAAGCGCTGGCCTGCAATGCCGCCGGCGTGCTGCTGGCCCACAACCACCCGTCCGGCTCGCCGGAGCCGAGCGACGCCGACCAGCGCCTGACCCGCACGCTGTCCGAGGCGCTGGGCCTGGTCGATATCCGCGTGCTCGACCATTTCATCATCGCCGGGCCGCTGGCGCACTCGTTTGCGGAGCACGGCCAGCTCTAGCGCGGCGCTTCCCCTGCGACACAGGCCAGCATGAAGTCCATGCGCCCGCCGCTGCCATCTTCCAGCGCCAAACTCACCACCTCGCGCCGCGCCAGGCTCGCCTGCGGCCAGGCGGCATGGAAGACCGCCAGCGCAGACGGCGCGTCCTGGGCATGCGTCACCAGCGCGGCGCGTCATGATCTTGCCGAAGGCCGGGCCCAGCCAGGTACGCACCGGCAGCAGAAGCAGCAGGCCCAGCGCGGCCGCCGTGGCAATACACAGGATGTCCGCATGGATCGCCTCCCTGTCCAGCGCCGGCAACATCACGCACAGGCCCAGCGGCAGCGAAAACAGCAGCGGGATCATCCAGCGTTCCTTGATCGTGCCGACCTCCCCCGTCAGCGCGAGCGCCACCAGCAGCACCCCGCAGACGCCATACAGGCAGGCGAAGAAGCGGCTGGCCGGCGCGCTCCGGTCGAAGCGCAGGCGGCCGCGCCACAGCGCGCGCCGGCGCCAGCACACCACCGCCCAGGCCAGCACAGGCAGCGCCATGAAGGAGGCGAGCGCTTCCAGCACACCCACGCCTCCCTGCCCCATCCGCCCCAGCCAGGGCGCGTCCGCGGCGCCGTCCTGCATCTTGCGCAAGGTGCCGCCGAAGGCCAGCGCGGGATGCCCGGCCCTCCAGGCGGCGTGCGGCAAGACCAGCAGGACGGCCGGCAGCACCGCCGCCCAGACCCTGCGCTTCCATAGCGCCTCGCGGTGCGCGCGCACCAGTAGGCTGGCCCCCAGCAGGCCGGCCAGGAACACGCCATAGTTGTACTTGGTCTGCAGCCCGAGCCCGCACAGCACCCCAAAGCCGATATGGCGCGCCAGCGTCGGCCGCCGCAGCAGGGCGAAATAGAGCCACAGGGTGGCGCAGGCGAGGGCGGTCATCAGGACCGAATGGGTCTGGATGCGCAGCGCTTCCCAGCCGAGCTGGGGAAACAGCGCCAGCGAGGCGGTCACGGCCAGGGCGCCGCGGCGGCTGGGTGCCGTAGCCGAGCCGCAGCTGCTGGGTGAGATAGACGATCTCCGCTTCGTCGCGCTCGAGCGTGCCGTGTTCGGCAAGACGGAGCGCGAGGCAGGCGCAGCACCAGGCCAGCAGCGCCAGCAGCGGGCGCCAGTCCCTCGCCGATGGCGGACCGGGCGGCGCGGCGGGGGCGCCGGCCGGGCGCTCCACCTTGGCCAGGGAATCGTCGTGCATGGCATCCTCGTGTCTGGTGTGTCCACACTGCGGCATCCGCAGCGCATGGGTTTGAACTTGGACAAACGTGCCGGCATGCCGGTTGCAGCTTCCACGCTGCTACACTTGAGAATTATTCCTGCAATGACAAACCAATGGCGGCCATCTTCAGCTTCAAATGCGCGTCCTGCGACGAGATCCACGAAGGCTCGCCCAGCTTTTCCTTCCGCGCGCCGGATCCCTGGCTGGCCCAGCCGGAAGCCGTGCAGGAAGCCGGCCACCTGGGCAGCGATGTCTGCCGCTATGAAGACGAGGACGGCCGCCAGTTCTTCATCCGCGTCGTGCTCGAAGTGCCGATCCATGGCGTCGCCGATCCCTTCCTGTGGGGCGTATGGGTTTCGCTCAGCGAAACGAGTTACGAGCGCTACGTCGATACCTACGACGCCCCGGACACCGGCGACCGCTATTTCGGCTGGTTCTGCAATGCCCTGCCCTGGTATCCGGACACGCTCGGCATGAAGACTTCGGTCCGTCCTCGCGCGAACAAGCAGCGTCCCTATATCGTGCTGGAAGCGTCCGACCATCCGCTGGCGGTCGATTTCCACCAGGGCATCAGCGTGCAGCGCGCCCAGGAAATCGCCGAGGCCGTCATGCACGGTGAGGCATGAAGCTCCTGGCCCTGTGCGGCAGCCAGCGCACGGCATCGATGAGCGGCGGCCTGCTGCGCGCCTGCCGGCGCCTTGCGCCGGACAGCATCGAGGTCTTGCTGTTCGAAGAGCACAAGCAGTTCCCTCTCTTCAATCCCGAACTGGCCGAACTGCCGCCAGGCGTGCACGCCCTCCACGCGGCCGTCGACGCGGCTGACGCCATCCTCATCGCCAGTCCCGAGTATGCGCACGGCGTCACCGGCACCATCAAGAACACCCTGGACTGGCTGGTCGGCCACCCGGGCTTTGCCGGCAAGCCGGTGGCGGTGCTGAATCCGTCCTGGCAGTCCCACCATGCGGACGAGAGCATCAAGGAGACACTGCGAATGATGTCGGCCGAGCTGATCGACGATGCCTGCGTGCGCATTCCCGTGATCGGTGCCGGCGTCGCGCCCGATGCGATCGCGGCCTCCGAGCGCTTCGCCCCGGCCATCGAAGCGGTCCTGCGGGCCGTCGCGCAACACCTCGCCAGGCCCCGATAACAGTGTGTAAACAGCAGCTTACGGCGCAATACTTGCGTAATTTTACGATTGTTAAATTTACGCGATGATTTGAGAAACAATTTATTTTCGCAAGTTGTTGATTACGCGGCTGTTTTCAAGCTATACTCTCGTTTTTCCGATTGTGGAAGTTTACTCAAGGAGTGCGCTATGGCACGTGTTTGCCAAGTTACTGGCAAGGGCCCGATGGTTGGCAACAACGTCTCCCACGCCAACAACAAAACCAAGCGTCGTTTTCTGCCGAACCTGCAGAACCGCCGCATCTTCGTAGAATCCGAAAACCGCTGGGTCTCCCTGCGTATTTCCAACGCCGGCCTGCGCGTCATCGACAAGCTCGGCATTGACGCTGTGCTGGCCGATATGCGCGCCCGCGGCGAGAAAATCTAAATAGGGAGTCATCATGGCAAAAACTGGCCGCGACAAGATCAAACTGGAATCGACCGCAGGTACCGGTCACTTCTACACCACGACCAAGAACAAGCGCACGATGCCGGCGAAGATGGAAATCACCAAATTCGACCCGAAAGCACGTAAGCACGTGATCTACAAAGAAACCAAGATCAAGTAATCTGGTTTTCTTCTGGTCCAAAAAAGCCGCCCACTTCGCAGTGCGCGGCTTTTTTGCTGTTGACTCGGATCAGCCCGTCATCGAATTGCCCCGCTTTCCCCCCCCAGGCTCGCTATAGTCGAGCCCGTCTGCCGACCGCTCCGGCCGGCGTTTCCGGGGAGAGAACGATGCGGCATTCACCTTCGAATTGGCTTCGGCTGCTGACCCTGTTGACCCCTGGCCTGCTGGCCGCCTGCACCACCCCTTATCGCCCACCCGCCGTCGTCCGCGACAGCGCGCCCTTCCCCGGCATCGTCAACCTGGTCCAGACCGGCAGCAAGCATCCGCTCGACGTCATCCTGGTGCACGGCATGTGCACCCACGACGCAAGCTGGGCGAATCACGGCATCGACCGCATCACCGGCGTCGTGTCGGCGAATGTCCCCGAGCAGGCGGCGGCCGCGCCCAACGGCATCCAGCTGGTCGAGCGCACCCAGCAGATCGGCGGCACGCCGGTGCGCTTCCACGCCCTGATCTGGTCGCCGCTGACGGCACCGCTCAAGCGCCAGCTCGACTACGACAATACCGGCAGCCCGAACGATTGTTCGCAGGCCGGCAGCGGCGAGTGCAAGCCGAAGCGCGCCTGGCTGAACGGCTACGTCAAGGACAGGCTGCTGAACGACTGCCTGTCCGATGCCGTGATCTACGAAGGCGCCAGCCGCAACGCGATCCGCGACGCCATGGTCGAATCGGTGTCGCGCATCATCGAAAGCAACCCGAACGGCGACCATACCCTGGCCGTGGTCGCGGAAAGCCTGGGCAGCAAGATCCTCTTCGATGCCCTGAGCAGCATGCTCGAATCGCGCCAGCCGCGGACCCAGGCGCTGGGCCAGCAGGCCGCGCGCCGCCTGGGCCTGCTGTACATGGCGGGCAACCAGCTGCCCATCCTCGGCCTGGCCGAGCAGGACCTCGAACGCCGCCCCGACAACCGCTCGGCCACGGCGCCCGACTCGCTGCAGCGCTTCCTCGAACTGCGCCGCCGCCAGGCCGCCGCCCCGCTCGCGGAATCGATCGCTCGCCTGGCCGTGGTCGCCTTCACCGATCCGAACGACCTGCTGTCCTACCGCCTGCTGCCGGCCCGCTATGCGGCGCCCGACGTGGCGGTGGCGGACGTGCTGGTGTCGAATGCCCGCACCTGGCTGGGCCTGATCGAGGACCCAGTGGCGGCGCACCTTGACTATCTTGAGAATCCGGAGGTGGGGGAATTGATTGCCTGCGGCTATCCGCGCGCATCGTCCTGCCGCTGATGCCGTCCCTGGCGTGACCGGTTGCCGTGCGCCCGGGACTGGAGAATGCGCGTAGATTGAGAGGCTGGCAGCAGCGCGAGGGCATCATGAACAAGACCGACCCGGGAGCCACATTTCGTGGCTTGCCCCTGACTCCGGAACAGGACAGCGAAATCAAGCACTACATCCACGACCGGACGCGCCACGGCGTCCCGTGGGACACACAGGAACTGCAGGCCATGCTGCACGATATGCTCGATCCACCGGAACTCGCCGATGAGGACAGCCAGACGCTGCATGACTGCATGGGCGCGGAACACGCTACCGCGATGGACGAGGCCGGCCTGGACGATGCAGTCCGCTCCGGCCAGGAACATCAGGGACGCTGACGGTCCTAGTGCAGGCGGCGGCGCTTCTGTGCGTACATCTGCTGGTCGGCGAGCACGACGTAATTCAGCAGATCCCGTTCGCTGGCAGGGTCGCAGCCGACGATACCGGCGCTAAACGCGACCCGATAGGGGCGCTCCTGCATCAGGTTAAATGCATGCAGGTTGGCATGCAGACGCGACAGGATGATTTCCGGCTGGCCGTCGTCGAGCGTGTAGGCGACGAACTCGTCGCCACCCAGGCGTGCCACGACGTCGGCGTCGCGGAACGATTCCTGGAACACGGCTGCCGCATCACGGATCAGATTGTCCCCCACCTCATGGCCGAGCTCGTCGTTGACCTGCTTGAGTCCATCCACATCGGCAAAGATGACCGCGCTGCGCGCATGCTTGCGCTGGGCCACCTTGAACATCTGCTCCGCATGGACGAAGAAGCCTCGACGGTTGTGCAGGCCGGTCAGCACGTCGGTCAGCGACAGCCTGCGCATCTCGCCTTCGGCCGCGTCGCGACGCGCCAGCTCCGCAGCGTGAGCCTCGGCGGTATCGGCCATCTGTTCGTACTGCGTGTAAACCAGGTGCTCCAGCGAGCTGTGCGATTGCAGCCTGCTCAGCGCCGCCACGGCCAGCTCCAGGATGGGCGACAGCACCCGCCGGCGCGCCTGCCAGACCGGGAGTCCTGCGTCCTCGTTCCAGCCGACCACCAGCGCAGCCACCGCCGCCGGCGCCGGCACGCCCAGCGCCAGCACCCGCTGGCCGAGCC
>NZ_JBFRFV010000018.1:0-117300 GCF_052115005.1 Massilia sp. 2TAF26 | reverse complement strand
CGGTACCACCCCTTCCCATCCCGAACAGGACCGTGAAACGACTTTGCGCCGATGATAGTGCTGCAACCAGTGTGAAAGTAGGTTATCGTCAGGCTAATTATTCGCAGAAGCCCGCTCAATTCGATTGAGCGGGCTTTTTGCTTTTCTGCAGGCAAAAATATAGGACCAAAGTCCAATTGCGCTTTCCGCAATCCAGCCTGAGCATGGCAGCGAGAACATGCGGAGGTGGATGATGAAACGTCCGATTTGGCGATTCGCCGTGCTGGCGCTGGCAGTCGTGTTGCCGGTGACGGGCGCGAATGCCCAGCTCGAGGGGGTGCTGGGCAAGGGCAATCAGACCGACGCCCTGAAGGGGCTGGCCGGCATGACGGACATGCCGATGACGTCCGGCAGCGTCGGGAATGTGGCGGGCCTGCTGCAATACTGCATCACCAACAATTATCTGGGTGGCGACGACCCGGCCGCAATCAAGGACAAGCTGCTGGGCAAGCTGCCCGGAGGCGGCCAGAGCCGGGACCCCGGCTACAGCGACGGCACGAAGGGCCTTCTGCACGGCAGTAACGGCGAGTCGATGGACCTGGGCAGCGGCGCGCTGAAGGCGCAGATCGCTAAACGGGTCTGCGATGCCGTCCTCAGCCAGGCCAAGACTTTCCTGTGAATCCGGATGTCCCGGCCCTTCTACCGGCACCGCCTGCCGGTCCGCATCCTGCACTGGATTAACGTCCTCAGCTTCTTCCTGATGCTGATGAGCGGGCTCGGTATCTTCAACGCCCATCCCCACCTCTACTGGGGCGCGGACTCCGATTTCGACGCGCCGCTGCTGTCGATCACGGCCCGTCCCGGTCCCGATGGCGAGCCGCAGGGCATCACCCAGGTCGGCGCCCGGGTCTTCGTTACCGACGGCGTGCTGGGCGCCTCGCGCGTCGAGGGTCAGGCGCGCAAGACGGAGCGCGCCTTCCCGTCCTGGGCGACGATCCCGGGCCGCCAATACCTGGCCACCGCGCGCAACTGGCACCTGTTCTTCGCCTGGATCTTCGTGCTCAACGGCCTGGTCTATGTGGCCTATACGGTGCTCGGCGGCCACCTGCGGCGCGACCTGGTGCCGCGCAGGTCCGAACTGCGCGGCATCGGCCGCTCGCTCAGGGACCACCTGCTGCTCCGCCATCCCGCCGGCGAAGCCGCGAAGCGCTACAACGTGCTGCAGAACCTCAGCTACCTCGTCGTGATCTTCATCCTGCTCCCGCTGATCGTCCTGGCGGGGTTCGGCATGTCGCCGCGGCTGGACGCCCTGTTCGGCGGCTGGGTCGGCATCCTCGGCGGGCGCCAGTCCGCGCGCACCTTGCACTTCGCGGCGGCCTTCCTGCTGCTGGCCTTCGTCGTGGTGCATGTGTTCGAAGTGATCGTCACCGGGCTGTGGAACAATCTGCGGTCGATGATCACCGGCTACTACCGCCTGCCGGAAGAGCGGCACGAGATGCACGAAGGGAAGGAGGAGAGGGCGCCATGAACACGCTGACCCGCAGACGCTTCCTGCGCCTGGCCGCCGGCTCGGCCCTGCCGGGCGCGCTGGCCGGCTGCGATCGCCTGGCCGACAGCGAAGCCTTCAACGGCAGGCTGCGCAGCGCCCAGTTCCTCAGCCGGCGCGCACAGGCGCTGTTGACGGGGCGCGACGCCATGGCCCAGGAATTCGGCGAAGACGAGATCGCCGCCGAGTTCCGCAGCAACGGCACGGCGATGCCGGACAGCCAACTGTACCGCAGTCTCCTCGCCGGCCAGTTCCGCGACTGGCGCCTGCAGCTCGGCGGCCTGGTCGCGCGGCCGGCGCAATACAGCCTGGCCGAGCTGCAGGCGCTGCCCTCGCGCACCCAGATCACGCGTCACGACTGCGTCGAGGGTTGGAGCGTGATCGGCAAGTGGACCGGGGTGCCGCTGCGCCACCTGCTGTCGCGGGCGGGGCCGCTGCCGGCGGCGCGCTATGTCGTGTTCCATTGCGCCGATCCGATGGACGGCTCGGACCTGCAGGCGCCGGGATCGACCTATTACGAAAGCATCGACCTCGTCGAGGCGGTGCACCCCCAGACCATCCTGGCCTACGCCCTCAACGACGAGGCGCTGCCGGTCAAGAACGGCGCCCCGCTGCGGCTGCGGGTCGAGCGCCAGCTCGGCTACAAGCAGGCCAAGTACCTGATGCGGATCGATGTCGTGGCGCGGCTCGAGCCTGTCCGCGGCGGCAAGGGCGGGTATTGGGAAGACCTCGGCTACGAGTGGTACGCCGGGATCTAGTCCCAGGTTTGCGGCCACAGGAAGGCGGGCAATGAGAGCCGCACTTCCTCCGCGGTCTGGTCAGGGACCCCGCGCAAGTCCAGCGTCCACGACCGCCTGACCCTGCCGGCCTCGATCTCGAACACGATCTCGTCGTCGAAGAAGGTCCGCGGCGGATAGCCGGTACGGCGCCGCTCGCCGCGCCATGCGCAAACGTAGCCGCTGAACCAGCGCGCGCCCACCGGCAAACCCACCTCGGCGAACAGGCAGGCGATCGACTCCCTGCTGACCCGCGTGAGCACCAGCACCTCGTCGACGATGGCCCAGTCGGCCACGTAGCCGTTCTGGCGCCACAGCGTCGGCGCTTCGCGCGGCCGGCCCGGGAAGGCGGCAAGCAGGGCGTCGAGCGGAAAGGCGTCGATCTCGTAGTCGACCCCGCCGGCTTCGAGCCGGTCCCAAATGATGTTCGACATCGGATCAGGCTCTCTGGGCGCCGAGCAGGCCGTCGATCGCGCCGAGGACCTCCAGCGCGCCGCCGGCGAGCCCGACGCCCGGCAGCCTGCCGACCTCCGATTCACGCGGATTGATCCGCAGCAGCGAGCCGCCGTGCCGGAGCACCACCCGCTGGGAGAAATGGCGCACGGTCGGGATGTTCAGGCCGGCGCCGATCTCGATCACCAGCGGGCGGCGTACCTGTTCGAGCCAGCTCCGGCAGCGCATCGCCTGCAGGTCGCGCCGCTCGCCGATCCAGTCGCGGTCGTCGAACATGAGGATGTTCGGGCGCGCCGGGCCGCCGCAGTGCGGACAGGCCGGCAGTGGGCCGAGCAGTTGGCAGCGGCCGGCGTCGACCGCCGGATCGAAGCCGGCGGCCGGCCACAGCCCGGGCGAGCACGGTCCGAGGCACTGCAGCCGGTGGATCGAACCATGGCATTCGTCGATACGCAATGGATCGAAGCCCGCTTTCTGGAAGTGGCCGTCGACATTGCTGGTGAAGACGAAGTAGCCGTGGCGGCGCGACTCGCCCCATTTGCGCAGCAGTTGGTAGCCCGCATGCGGCGCGGTGCGGCGGTACATGGCGAGCCGGTGGCCGTAGAAACCCCAGGCGCGGTGCGGGTCGGCGTGGAAGGCGGCCGGCGAGGCGATGTCCATGAAGGCCGTGCCGTTGGCGGCCAGCGCCGGGTAGGCCTTCCAGAAGCCGGCATTGCCGCGAAAATCGGGCAGGCCGGAATCGACGCCCATGCCGGCGCCGGCGGCGATGACCAGCGCATCGGCCTCGGCCACCAGTGCGGCGGCGCGCTCGAGGGCGGCGTGGTCCTCCGCTGCCGGCAGCGGAGCACGACGCAGGGCCGCGTTCACGCCGCCCTCCCGGGATGCAGGCGCGCATGGCGGGCGCCGTCCGCGTCCAGGGCGATGGTCCATTCGCCGCGCTGCTCCAGCGCTTCCGCCAGCGCCCAGGCGCGGCTGTAGCCGAGCCTGAATCGGTGCTGCAGGCGCGATACGGGATAGGGGAGGACTGTCTCGCCGGCTGCGTGGAGCTGGGCGATCCAGGCGCAGGCCTGGGGCAGCAGCGGATCGGCGGCGCCGATGCCGCTGCTGGAGGTTTCGGTATTCATGCTTTTCCTTTCACGACGCTTGAGGTCATGATAGGAGGCGGGGCGACAAGCGGCGTCGCATGCGGTGCCGGCCCTGCGGCATGCTTCAGTGGCGCGGCGCGGTGTCGTCCTTGAGCTGGTGCAGCCAGGCGATGAACTCTTCGGCCGTCATCGGCTCGCTCATCTCTTCGGCGGATTCCAGGATGCGCCGGACCAGGTCCTCGTTCTGCAACAGGCGCTGCTCGAAATCCTTCACTCCAGCCTCCCCGAAAAGACTTCCCACAGCCTCACCATCGCCAGCGTATCGAGGTGGCAGTAGGCGAGCAGCTGGCCTTCGATCTGCTGCCTGCGCGCGGCCTCGGTGCCGGGATCGATCGCTTCCATGAAGGCGTGCATCGCCGCGCCGCCGTCCTGCACGCCGTCCAGCTGCTCGTAGCGCAGCTCGGGCGCCACCGCCGGCAGCACCTGCTTGATGCTCCAGCTGCCCTGCTGTCCGGGGTGGTAATAGCGCTCGCGCGCCACCGGCAGCAGGTCGACCACGCGGGCGTTGAGCGCCAGCAGGCCGGGTGCCAGGTCGGCAAAGCGCGCCGCGAGCTCGGCGATGCGGGCGGTTTCGAATCCGGCGTTGTAGACGAACACCGGACCCTCGCCGGCGCAGGCGCCGAGCAGGGCTTCGGCAAAGCCGCGCGAAGGATCGTCACCGGACAGGTCGAGGAAGGCGCGGTGCGCCAGCCCGCCCGCATCGTCGAGCCGGTGCACGCTGAACTGGAAGGGAATCATCTGGAAGGGACGGGTGCCCTGCCAGATCGGGACCGCGAAGCTGATGGTCTCGAAGTCGATGAAGCAGGCCGGCAGCGGGTGCGGTGCGAGGTCGGCGGCGGCGCCCGCGGCATCGAAATACACCTCGCCCGACAGCGTGTGCGACTTGACGCGCCGCTGCTTGTCGTTGAGGAGCTCGTCCGGCAGCTCGCGCATGTCGGCGGCGCCGCCGGCGATGCGCTCCTTCAGGGCGCGGCTGGCAATCCGCGGCAGCCACTGCACCGGGTATTCCGCCGCCGGGGCGCCGCCGCCGCAGTGGGCCGCGAAGCCGCAGGCGTAGGGGCTGTCGCAATGCTCGCCGGGCTGGATTGCCGGCTCGTCTTCCTGGGCGGCGACGGCCTGGGCGCGGGCGATCCAGGACGCGACCTCGGCGCCGCGCGCGAAGGCCTCGGCGCTCAGATCCTCTTCCACCAGCAGGCCGCGATAATCGCCCTTGCCCGGATAGGTCCAGCGGCTGTCGATGCGGGCCAGCGCGATGCCCTCGAGCTGCACGCCGGCCGCACGCGCTACATAAGCCTGGATGGCGGCGTCTTCGCGGTGGTAGTCCTTGACCGAGGTCGAGGACTTCACTTCGACCATGCGCCAGCGCCGCGCCCCGCCGTCGACCGGCAGCAGGATGTCGGCGAAGGCGAGGGCGCCGGCCGCCGCGAAGCCGGCCTCGAACACCGGTTGCGCGCTGGCGAGCAGTTCCCGGCTGCGCGCCAGCGCCGCATCGAAGCCCTCGGTTTGCGGGTCGAGCAGCACGCCCAGGCGGCCGGGATCGTACAGGCTGCGCGCCAGGTCGCCGACCTGGTGGCCGACCGCGAAGGCGGCCTGGCTGGCGCCGTCGTCCTGGCGCAAGCGGGGACGGTGGAGTTCGAGCCAGAGACGGCGCTCGCATTGGCGGAAGGCCAGCAGTTTCGATTTCGACAGGCGGATGGGCATGATCTGGTAGCTTGAGTTGGTTGACCGATTATTGCATTTTTGTTGCTAAAATGAAATAAAATTGCATGGCTTTTCATCAGGCCAGGAAGCCGATCGAGGCCGGCTTGCCGCCCTTGAGCGCGCACTCCTGTTCCAGGGCCGCCACCAGCCGGGCGGCGTCCGCGAAGGACGCGAAGCGGTGGCGGCGCGCGAGGGCGGCGAAATCGCCGGGCGTGAGGCGCTCGAGCCGGCGCACCCGCTCGAGGTCCGCGGGCAGCGGCGCGTCCAGGCCCAGCGCCGCGCACTGGCGCGCCAGCATCAGCGCGGCCTGGCCGGCGCCGAGGTAATCGAGGCGGATCTTGATGTCGAAGCGGCGCAGCGCCGCCGGATCGATGTCGTCCATCAGGTTGGTCGAGGCGATGAAGACGCCGCCGAAGCGCTCCATGCGGGTCAGCATCTCGTTGACCCGGGTGACCTCCCAGGAGTGGCGCGCGCCCTCGCGCTCGCGCAGGAAGCTGTCGACCTCGTCGATCATCAGGAGGGCGCCTTCGCGCTCGGCCTGACGGAAGGCGGCGGCGATCGCCTTTTCGCTGTCGCCGACCCACTTCGACATCAGTTCGGAGGCGCTTTTCAACAGCAGCGGCATGCCGAGGTGCCCGGCCAGCCAGCGTCCGAAGGCGCTCTTGCCGGTGCCGGGCGGACCGTAGAGGCAGAGGCGGGCGCTGCGGCCGGCGGCGAGACCCTTCGCCAGCGCGGCCAGGTCGGTGTCGGCATTCAGGATCGCCGGGTCGTAGTGGGACGGCAGTTGCACGGCGGCGCCGGCTTCCAGCCCCGGATGGCCCTGGGCCTCGAGGGTGCGGCTGGCCAGCCATTCGAGGGCGCGGGCGCTGCCGGCTGCGTCGAAGCCGCCGCGAATCGCACGCACCACCGAGGCCGCGCGGTCGACCACGGCCGGGGCCAGCGCCTCGGCCTGGGCCAGGCGCGCCAGGGTCGGTCCATCCACCAGGTCGCCGCATGCGGCCTGCAGGATGCGTTCGCGCTGGGCGCGCGGCGGGACCGGCACCTCGACCAGCACGTCGAAGCGGCGCATGAAGGCCGGATCGATACCGTCGATCTCGTTCGAAAGCCACAAGGTCGGTACGCGATTCTGTTCCAGCGCGCGGTTCAACCAGCCCTTGCGCCGCTGCGCCAGGCCGCGGCCGCCGAGCGGGCTGGCGCAGTCGCTGAATACGTCCTCGACCTCGTCGAACAGCAGCAGGGCGCGGCGGCGGTCGAAGAAGCTCTGTGCGGCGCGGTAGGCGCGCAGGCGGCGTTCGCCGTTGACCGGGTCGCCGTCCTCGTCTTCGCTGGCGACTTCGAACAGCTCGCAGCCGAGGGCCGCCGCGAGGGCGCGCGCCAGTTCGCTCTTGCCGGTGCCGGGGGCGCCGTGCACGAAGATGTTCACGCCCTCGCGGCTGGCCGCCAGGGCCTGGGTCAGGTAGGGACGCAGGATCGCCAGCGCCTCGCCGAGGTGGGGAAAGTCGTCCAGTGTCAGGCGCGCCGGCGCGCTCGGCGCCACGGTGTCGCGCAGCAGCGTGATCGGATCGGTCTCGGATCCGACGATCGATTCGGCGAACTGCTTGGACAGCAGGTCGAGCTTGGAGGTGAGGGTGCCGGTGCTGGCGTGGTCGACGCTCAGCAGTCCCGAGCGCGCCAGGATGCCTTGGCCGGCCAGCGCGGCGCGCACCCGGTCGGCGGGAAGGCCGAGCAGCAGGGCCAGCACGTCGACCACGGCCACCGAGGACAGCCGGCCGAGCTTGTCGGCGGCACGGTCGAGGGCGGGCTCGTGGTGCAGCATGGTGGCGAAGCTGAGGATGGCGCGTTCGGCGGCGTCGAGGCCCACCAGTTCGGCCAGCCGCGCGATATTCGTCTCGAGGATCGCCGGCAGGCCGTGGCCCTTGGCGCGCTCGGCCTGGCGGTGCAGCTCGCGCAGGCGGGTGCGCACGGCCGCCGGGTCGAAGTCGCGGTCCTCGGGGTCGATCCATTCTTCCAGGCCCAGGGCCAGGGCCAGGGCGTCGTCCATGAAGGAACGGGCGCCCACCAGCTCGCGGTGGCCGGCCAGCGGGACCATCATGCGCAGGATCCACAGGCGGGTGAGGGGCACCAGGGTGCGCGGGGCGGCAGGGGCGGTACGGCGGCGATATGAGGTCATGCATTTCCTCCTTTGATGCCGCCATTCTCCAGCGCGCTGCGACAGGCCATGTCGCAGCGGATGCGCATCGGGATGTGCGCGGCGCCGGCGCCGAGTTATGCTGGCCGCCTTCTTCAAGCACAGGAGCGCCCATGTCGCAACTTACCCTCTACCGCGCCGAAGCGCGCAGCACCCTCAGGACCGGTGTCCCGTTCACGCGCCGCGCCGGCCGCCGCCTGCCATCCAACGTGCCCTTCGTGGTCGACAACATCTGGGAATTCACGCGCCCGGACGGCATGCCGTCGCGCCGCCACTGCGTGTGTGCGAGCCCGACGCCGGCCCTGGCGCTCGAGGGTGCGAGCCAGGGCGAGACCAGGCGCGAAGACTACGTGGCCTGCCGGCTGGAGCTGGTGGGCAGCCCGCGCCTGCTGCAGATCGGCGTCAAGGATGCGCGTTACCACCCGGATGTCGAGAAGGTGCAGCAGGCCGTGCTGGGCGCCTTGCGCAAGGATGGCTGGGCGGAGGCGCCGCTCGAACGCAAGCTGGCGCTGGCGCCGCTGTTCGTGCCGGGCCTGAGCCGGGAGGAACTGCGCGCGGCGATGGCGCGCGAGCCGCTGCTGGCCGAGGTGGTGGAGAGCGCCGCGGCCAGGGTCACGCTCTGGACCCCGCTGGCGGCGCCGCATCCGGAGGGCGAAGTCTTCTTCGAGCTGGACGAAGGCCAGGCCTTCATCCTGCATCCGCTGGCGGACCAGGCCTCAGGCGGGCGCGCCGCAGCGTGCTAGGAAGGCGCCGAACAGCTCGCGCAGCAGGGGAATGCCGGCGTTCAGGCGGTGGTCGCCCTGCACCAGGTGCAGGGTGCAGCCGCGCAGCCGCGCAAAATGGATCGCATTCCCGCAGGGGATGACCTCGTCGTCCCAGCCGTGCACGATCTCGGTGTGCGCGGCCGGTACCGCCGGTTCCTGGCTAGGGTAGGCGGGAATGCCGAGGGCCGGCGCCAGCAGGAAGACGCCACGCGCGTTGAGCCGCATGGAAGCTTCGGCCGCGACCCAGCCGCCCATGCTCGACCCGACCAGCAGCAGCGGACCGCGCACGCCGGCGCAGGCGTCCATCAATTGCGCCAGCCGGGCCGCCGGATCGGTGGTGTGCGAGTAGTCGAGAGAGGCGGTGTCCCAGCCGTGCTGCTGCGCCACCGCGGCAAGGGCGACGATCTTGCTGCCGCCCGGGCCGCTTTCCTTCCCGTGCATGAAATGGACCAGTCCTCGGGTCATCGGTGTTCTCCTTCAGCGGCCGGCGATCAGCGATGCCAGCAGGTTGCCATGGCCGACCAGGTGGTGGCGCGCGTCGCGCGTGGTGTCGCTGCGCGGGTCATAATAGCCGACGACGTGGTGGCGTGCGTCCCTTGCGGTCTGTTGGCCGTCGGCGGCGGTGTCGATATAGCCGATGGTGTGGTAGCGCGCATCGGTCAGGGTTTGTCTGCTCATCGTTTCTCCTGGTGGGGGCGGGGTCCGGCCAATGTAGGGCCGGCGGCGACAGGCGGTGTCGCAGCGCGCCTGGGACGCCGCCTGTCGCGGCCGGCCCCAGACTGTCGCCTCGTCGAATCGAAAGGAACAGGCATGGATGAGATTTACGTGGCCGGCGACGGCTTCATGGTGGTCGCCGGCGGGCAGACCGGCGCCGACCGCGCGGCGCTCGACTGGGCGATCGAACAGGGCATCCCGCACGGCGGCTGGTGCCCGCGCGGCCGCAAGACCGAGGACGGCGTGCTGCCCGAGCGCTACCGGCTGAAGGAGACCCCGGCCGCCGCCTATCTGCAGCGCACCGAATGGAATGTGCGCGACAGCGACGCCACCCTGATCTTCACGCTCGACGACCGCCTCGACGGCGGTTCGAAACGCACCGCCGCCTTCGCGGACAGCCTGGGCAAGCCCTGGCTGCAGGTGCGTCCCGGCGTCCATCCGAAATACGTGGCGCGCTTCCTGGCGCGGCATGGCGTAAAGGTGCTGAACGTGGCCGGCAAGCGCGAATCGTCGGCGTCGGGAATCGGCGAACTGGTGCGGCAGGTGCTGTCGCAGGCGATACAGCGATAAGGAGACGGAGATGGCGCATATCGTCCTGCTGGGGGATTCGATCTTCGACAACGCCCCCTACGTGCCCGCCGGGACCGAGGTCCAGGCCCGCCTGCAGTCGCTGCTGGAAGGCAGCCACCGCGTCTCGCTGCTGGCCCGCGACGGCGCGGTGCTGGCCGACATGCTGGAGCAGGTGGCGCGCCTGCCGTCGCTGCCGCAGGCGGCCGACTGGCTGGTGGTGAGCTGCGGCGGCAACGACGTGCTCGGCCTGGTGGGCGCGATGCAGTCCAGGGTCGGCTCAGTGATCGAGGCGGCGAGCCTGCTGGCCGACTGGCAGACCGGCTTCCGACGCGACTACCGGCGCATGCTGAACGTCGTGCTGTCCAGGCGGAGGCCGGTGGCAGTGGCCACGATCTACGATGGCGTGCCCGGCCTCGAGCCGGGATTGCGCACCGCGCTAGCGCCCTTCAACGACGTGATCCTGCGCGAGGCCGTTGCGCACCGGTTGCCGGTACTCGACCTGCGCCTGGTCTGCGGCGAGGCCGGCGACTATTCGACGGTCTCGCCGATCGAGCCCTCGGCGCAGGGCGGCGCGAAGATCGCCGCTGTGATCGCGCAACTGGTGCGCGAACAGGATCCGGCCGCGCCGCGGACGGTCGTATATGGCGGCGCCTCATCCTGATTGCATGGGATTTCCCGTTGGCAATATTTTTGGTAACATGAGATTTTGAACCGATGGCCGCTGGCACGCCCGGCGCCACTCAATCACCATGCCCGGACAGATCGAACACATCGACGCCATCGCACGCCGGAAGGGGCGCGCCGTGCTGTATCTCGAATTCCATCCCCAGCCTTTCGAGGAATGGCGCGACTATCGCTATGAAAAGGATCCGATGCGCGCCACCGTGCTGGCCTGGCTGGACGCGCACGCCGTGCCCTGGACCCCATGCGGCCCCTTTGCCAATCCAAACGTGATGGCGCCCTGGCTGGGCCAGGTCTACCTGGACGTGCCCTACGACGAGTCCTTGCCCGCTTACCGCGTGCTGTGCGACTACCTCGAGCATCCTGACGGGACGATCCGTCACGAAGGAGTGCGCTTCTACGCCATGCCGCTGGACCACGCGATGCGCAACGCCGCGCACGACGAACCCGGTTTCTGGGAACGCTGGGCGGAGGACTTCTGATGCCGACCAACCAGCAATCCCTCCTGCGCCAGTGGCATATGCTGCGCATGGTGCCGCGTGCGCCCGCCAAGGTCTCGGCCAAGGATTTGTGCGAACGCCTGTGCGCAGCCGATTTCAACGTGACCAAGCGGACCGTCGAGCGCGACCTGAAGGAATTGTCGAACGTGTTCCCGATCGCCGTCGACAACCGCGACAAGCCCTACGGCTGGAGCTGGCTGCGCGACGCGTCCAGTTTCGACCTGCCGGGCCTGACCCTGCCGGAAGCCTTGACCCTGACCCTGGTCGAGCAGCACCTGCGTCACCATCTGCCGCCCAGCGCGGTAGACGCCCTGCGCCCGCACTTCCAGTCGGCCGCCCGCACCCTGTCGACGGTGGCCGACAGCACGCCCTCGCGCGCCTGGCTGGACAAGGTGCGCAGCGTGCCGCCCCAGCAGCCGCTGCTGCCGCCGCGCCTGGACGACGACTGCCAGCGCGGCATCTACCTGGCGCTGATGCAGGACCGCCAGCTCAAGCTGCATTACCGCAAGCGCGACGCAGAGGCCGCGACCGTCTACCCGTCCGTGCATCCGCTGGCCGTGGTGCAGCGCGGCGGCCTGGTCTACCTGGTCTGCATGTTCGCCGGCTATGACGACGTGCGCACCCTCGCGCTGCACCGGGTGCAGCAGGCCGAGGTGCTGTACGAGCCGGCGCGCCGGAATGCCGGTTTCGACATCGACGCCTATATCGCTTCCGGCCAGTTCGGCGTCATCGCCGGCGCCCCGGTCAGGCTGCGGGCGGTCTTCACGCGCGCCGCCGGCGAACACCTGTTCGAGACGCCGCTCAGCGCCGACCAGGTGCTCACGGGCGATGGCGACGGCCGGCTGCAACTGACGGCCACGGTGCCGAATACCCGCGAACTGGTGTGGTGGCTGCTCGGCTTCGGCGACGGCGTGGTGATCCAGGAGCCGGCCGGCCTGCGCGAGGAACTGGCCGGGATTGCGCAGCGGATGGCGGCGGCCTATGCCTGAGACGCGCCAGCGCCTCGATTACTCTCAACCCGAAAGTACTGATAGATGAAGAAACCACACGCACACCGCGCCATCCTGGTGCTCGAATCGCCCTGGGGGCTCGACGACGCGGACGCCAACCGCAGCAGCGTCATCCCGTTCATCGAGGGAGTGGCAAAGCTCGCCGGCGACACCGAGGTGTTCCACGCGAACTTCTATGACAAATCGAGTTTCGCCAAGGCGCTCGACTGCCTGTGCAAGACCCGTTACCGCAACACGACGGTCTACATTGCCGCCCACGGCAGCGAACGGCGTGTCGGCAACGTCGATCTGCTGGAAGCGCTCGTCCAGATCAACAGCAGGTCGCGCGACTACAACATCACCGGCGTGCTGCTCGGCGCCTGCTATGCCGGCAAGGCATCGAGCACGCTGCAGGCCTGCATCGAAGAGAGTGCGATTCGCTGGTGTGTCGGCTATGCCTCGAGCGCCAAGTGGATGGAAGGCACGCTGATCGACTGCGCCATTCTTTCCGTGATGAGCGAATTGACGGAGGCGGACCACCGCGATGCGGACCGCCTGACGGAGGCGCTGGCGGAAGCGCTGGCGCCATTCTCGGCCAGCTATCCGATCGGCGAAGACGGCAAGGACCGTCCGGTTACCTTGAAAGATTCGTTGCAAGCGGTGGTCCAGCCTGCCGGCCAGGGATACAAGGCGCGCAACGTGAGTGGGCAGGTGTTTCAGGCGCATGCGCGGCGCCAGATCTGACGGCGCATCGAGATGAAGAAACACGAATACCTGCGCGATCCCGAAGTCGCTGCTTTCGTCGAATGGATGGGAGCTAACCTGGGGGCCGACTCGACGCGCGGCCACGGCTATGTCCTTCCGCGCGAGCAGCGGCTGTGGTTTCGCAACCTGGCCGATGCATTCGCCCTGTACGCATGGCGCTTCAATTTCCTGCGCCTCGACGGGCGGCGCTGTTCCGGCATGAGCTTCGCGGAAAGCAAGGCGGTGCTCGACGTCTTGCAGGCACAGTTGCGCACTGCGCTGGAAGCGGGGGACGATGCCCTGGTTCGCGATGCGGCCGTCGAAGTGGTGCGCTGGGGCGGCGTCGCGCCGCATAACGAGGAGTGGTTGCGCGTCAATAAGAACGGCCTCGCCGCGCTGATCGGTCGGGTCAGGGTGGCGATCGGGCAGCAGGACGACGCGGCGGACTTCTGTCCAGGCCTGCGCTTCAATGCGGGCATGACGAAAGTGTATTCGCTGCTGGTCGACTATTTCGTCATCTACGACAGCCGGGTGGCCGCCGCGCTGGCCTGGTTCGTGGCGGCATGGGCGACCGAGACGGGAAGGGGCGTTGTCCCCGCATTGCTGCAGTTTGTTTGCATGGATGCGAAGGAAGCGCCGAACGCGGCGCGGCGCAAGCTGCGCAACCCGCGCACCGATACCCTGCAGTTCCCGCCGCTGCGGAACGACCCCTATGCCCACATGCGCTGGAACCTGCGGGCCAGCTGGATCGTCGAGCAACTGTTGCAAACGCAGCGTGGTACGCCTTTCGGCACCGGCCCGGACGCCAGCCGCAAACTGGAGGCGGCGCTGTTCATGTGGGGTTACGATCTCGCGGAGCCAGCACCGGCGCCGGTGCTGGGCGCAGCCTAGTTACCGGCAGCCTGGCTGAGCATCGCCGCCAGGCAGCGTTCCGCCGCAACCGACAGCACCAGCTCCGCCGCCATCTGCGCTCGCGTCAGGGCCACGAACAGGCGCCGGCGCGCGGCGTCGTCCAGCGACGCGAAATCGAACTCGGCGATCACGACCGCCGGCGCGCTCTGGCCCTTGTAGCGGTAGACCGATTCGACCAGCAGCTCGCCCTCGCTCCAGCGCGGCTCGCCGTTGCGGTCGTATTCGCCGGTGAAACGTCGGGTGCGCCACGGGCCGATGGCGACCCGGTTGAGCAGGGCGGAACGCTCGCGGCCACGTCCGCCGACGACCGCGATGTCGGCCAGCGCAAAGCCGCGCGCCAGCAGCGCGGCGACCGCGGCCTCGGTCTGGGCCAGCAATTCCTCGTCGGAGCCGTAGCGACGGATGCCCGGCAGCTCGCCCGGATAGGGGTTCAGGCTGCGGACCGGCGGATCGACCAGGGAGAAGGCATTGATGGTGTCGCAGATCGCGCGCGGGCTGCGAAAGTTGTCGCTGCAGCGGATCGTGACCGCCTCGCCCAGCTCGAAGCCTTCGTGCTGGTACAGGCGCTGGGATTCGTCCTCCAGCACGTAGAGCTTGCCGCCGGGGCGCAGGCGGCTGCACAGGCTTGCCACCCAGGCGGCGTCGAAGTCCTGGGCCTCGTCGATGACCAGCAGGTCGAGGGAGGGCGCGAAGCCTGCGCTGGCCTCCAGGTAGGCCGCGGTGGTGCGCTCGAAACCTTGGGGAGAAAACTCCGGCTCGCCGTGCACGCGGCGAACATGGTCGACGCAGAGTTCGTGGAAGTTGACGACTTCGGCTTTCGGCGAGGCCAGCCGGCGCACGTGGTCGGCCAGGGTCCGGTTGAAGCATACATAGGCGGCATTCAGGCCGGCGCCGGCCGCGTCTTCGAGCAATTGCAGGGCAAGCTGGGTCTTGCCCGAACCCGCGGTGGCCTGGATGCGGAAGACCCCCGACGGCGCCTCGATGCGCGGCACCCAGGTCGCCAGGCCGTCCGACAGGCGCCGCACGGCACCCTGCAGCTGGTCGCGCATCGCCGCCAGGTCGGGCGTGACGCGGAACTGGTTCAGCAGCAGGCGCCGCAAGGCTTCACGGTCGGCGCCTGCCTGCGCCTCGTCCAGCCAGGCGCGGACGGTCGACACCATCTGGCCGTAGCGGGAGGCGTCGATGATGCGTTCGCGCGGCATCGAGATCACCTGGCTGTCGCCGAGTTCGTAGTCGGGCAGGACCAGGCAGCTCATCAGGGTGCCGTCGAGTCCCGCTTCCTGCAGGCGTCTCTGCATGGCGACGCGCTGCAGGCGGCCCTGGCGCGCGACGTCGGATTCGCCGTCGCCGTAGAGCTTGAAGATCCCGCCATCGCGCAGCACCACCGCGCCGGCCTTCACCTCCAGCAGCAGCAGCGCGCCGGCCGGCGACAGCACGGCGATGTCGATCTCGCCATAGCAATCCCGCCCGCCGTTCAGCGTATGCAGGGCGATGTTGTGGAAGACGTCGAATCCGGCAGGCAGGTGGTCGCGCAGGCGCTCGAGGACTTCGAGTTCGCGGAAGCGGCCGCCGTCGATGCGCAGGGGAGGAAGCAGGTGGGGAGAAACGGTGGCCATGGCACGCGGCGGAGTAAAGAACTTACCTATTATCAGTAAAGATGACGGACTTGCCCAGTCTTGCCTGTGAGATATTTTTATGGCAATGTGCGATTTCACGTGCGCGGATGGCAAGCTTTTCCGTGTATCCATGAATTGATAAGACGGAGAAACCCCATGCAGGGAAAACACCTCGCGTACGCCCTCGTGAGCACGACGCTCGCGATCGGCATGACGACCGCCGCGATCGCCGCGCCGGCCAATACGGCCCAGTCGCCGGCCAGCGCGGCCGCCGCCAGCGCCTACAACCAGCCGCCGAAGGAAATCCTCGACGTCATGCGCGCGCCGCCGCCGCCGTCGCCCTCGCTCAGCCCGACGCGCGACAAGCTGATGCTGATCACGATGGAGGAATACCCGTCGATCGCCAAGGTGGGCACGCCCTTCCTGCGCCTGGCGGGCGTGCGCATCGAACCGGGCAACCACAGCCAGCACGACACCCCGGGCGGCTATGGCATCCCACCCTGCGTGAGCGCCATCGACCTGGTCCAGGTTGCCGACGGCAGGCAGACGAAGGTGAAGCTGCCGGCCGGCGCCTGCCCGCGCCGCCCGGTGTGGAGCGCGGACGGCCAGCGCTTCGCCTTCGAGAACATCACCAACGAAGCGGCTGAACTGTGGGTCGGCGACGCCAAAACCGGCGCCGTGCGCCGCCTGCCTGGCGTGCGCCTGAACCAGATGTTCGGCGACCAGATGCAGTGGATGCCCGACCAGAAGACCCTGCTGGTCAAGCTGGTGCCGGCCCGCAAGGCGCCGCCGCCGGAAGCGCCGGGCGCCGCCGGCCCCGGCATCCAGGAATCCATCGGTGCGACGGGCCAGAGCAGCACCTACGAAAACCGCGACACCCTGCGCAACCGCTACGACGAAGAGCTGTTCAACTACTACGGCACCTCCCAGCTGGCGCTGGTCGATGCCGCCAGCGGCAAGGTCACGCCGGTCGGCAAGCCCGGCATGTACGAGGAACTGGATGTGGCGCCGGACGGCCGCCACGCCGTCGTGGTCGAGATCCGCACCCCGTACTCCTATGTCACCACCTTCGACCGCTTCCCGAAACAGATCGATATCTGGGACCTGAGCCAGCGTACGGCCAACGGCGCCAACCCGGTGGTGCGCGAAATCGCCGCGCTGCCGCTGGCCGACCGCGTGCCGAACCGCGGCGTGCCGACCGGTCCGCGCAACTTCAGCTGGCGTCCGCTTGATCCCGCGACCCTGGTCTGGGCCGAAGCGCTGGACGGCGGCAATCCGAACGTCCAGGCGGCCGAGCGCGACAAGCTGATGATGCTGAAGGCGCCGTTCAATGGCGCGCCTAGCGAAATCACCCGCACCCAGCAGCGCTTCGGCGGCCTGGCCTGGAGCGAGCAGCCGGGCGTGGCCCTGCTGAGCGACTACGACGTCAACCGCAAATGGGTCCGCACCTGGCAGATCAATGTCGACGATGCGAACAACTCGCGCCGCCTGCTCTGGGATATGTCGAGCGACGAGAAGTACGCCGATCCGGGCCGCCCGGTGCGCCGGCAGCTGGCCAACGGCTTCCCGGTGATCCGCGTCGACGGCGACACCATCTTCCTGTCGGGCACGGGTTCGTCGCCGGACGGTGACCGTCCTTTCCTCGACAGGTTCAACCTGAAGACCCAGCAGGCCGAGCGCCTGTTCCGCAGCAGCAAAACCTCGTATGAGCAGTTCATCGGCTTTGCCGGCAACGACACCGGCCGCCTGCTGACCTGGTACCAGTCGGCCACCGAGACCCCGAACGCCTTCGTGCGTACCCTGGGCGCGAGCACCACGGCCGCCGCCGGCGAGCCAGGCTACGCCTCGTCGAGCGCGGCGCTGACCCATCTGCTCGACCCGACCCCGCAGGTCCGCGAGATCAAGAAGCGCCTGGTCAAGTACAAGCGCGCCGACGGCATCGAGCTGTCCTTCACCCTGTACACCCCGCCGGGCTACAAGGAAGGCACGCGCCTGCCGACCATCCTGAACGCCTATCCGCTCGACTACGCGGACGCGTCCAAGGCCGGCCAGACCACCGGCTCGCAAGCCACCTTCACCCGCCTGCGCCAGTACCGCCTGCTGCTGCTGTCGGGCTATGCCATCATCGACAGCGCCGCCTTCCCGATCGTCGGCGATCCGCGCAAGGCCTACGACACCTATACCGAGCAGCTGGTGGCGAACGCCAAGGCGGCCGTCGACGAAGCCGTGCGCCTGGGCGTGACCGATCCGGACCGCATCGGCGTGACCGGCCACAGCCACGGCGCCCTGATGACCGCCAACCTGCTGGCGCATTCGACCCTGTTCAAGGCCGGTGTGGCCACCAGCGGCTCCTATAACAAGTCGCTGACCCCCTTCGGCTTCCAGAACGAGCGCCGCTCGGTGTGGGAAGCGCCGGACGTCTACACCAAGGCCTCGACCTTCTATTACGCGGACAAGCTGAAGACCCCGCTGCTGCTGGTGCACGGCGCCGACGATGCCAACCCGGGCACCACGCCGCTGCAGTCGGTCAAGCTGTATGAAGCGATCCGCGGCAACGGCGGCGTGACCCGCCTGGTGATGCTGCCGCACGAGCCGCACTGGTACGCGGCGCGCGAGTCGAACGAACAGCTGGTGTACGAGATGCTGCGCTGGTTCGACAAGTACGTGAAGAATGCCGCACCGGCAGGCGCGGCGACGCAGACGGCCAGCCGCTGATCCGCTGAAGCTCCGCCACATTGAAAAGCCTGCTTCGGCAGGCTTTTTTTTCGCGCGGATATTTCTGGCAAACTAAGAGCTATCGCGCACCAGCGCACTTTGGGGAGTCAGCAGATGTCCACCATTCCCGCGACCCTGGAGCAGGGCATCCAGGCCGCCGGCGTCGGCCGGTTCCAGTACCGGCTGTTCGTCATCTTCGGCCTGGTCTGGATGGCCGACGCCATGCAGGTGCTGTCGATCGGCTTCAGCGCGCCATCGATTGCCCGGACCTTCGGCATCGCCATGCCGCGGGCGCTCGAGAGCGGGACCTTGTTCTTCATCGGCATGCTGGTCGGCGCCTTCGTCTTCGGCCGCCTGGCGGACCGGATCGGGCGCCGCCCGGTGCTGATGGGCGCGGTCATCATCGATGCCTGCTTCGGCGTGGCGTCGAGCTTCGCGCCCGATTTCGCCTGGTTGCTGGCGCTGCGCTTCCTGACCGGCATCGGCGTCGGCGGCACCCTGCCGGTGGACTACACGATGATGGCCGAATTCCTGCCCAGCGACCGGCGCGGCCGCTGGCTGGTGCTGCTCGAATCCTTCTGGGCGGTCGGCACCCTGCTGCTGGCGGTGCTGGCCCTGGTGGCGCTGCGCTGGGGCGTCGACGCCTGGCGCGTGATTTTCTTCGTCACCGGCATTCCGGCCCTGATCGGCGTCGTCCTGCGGCTCTACGTGCCGGAGTCGCCGATGTACCTGAACCGCAACGGCATGCCGGACAAGGCGCGCATGGTGCTGGAGCGGGTCGCCAGGGTGAATGGGCGAGAGGGCGCGATTCCAGCGCTGCATCCCGAACAGCCGGCGCCGACCTCGCTGCTGGCACTGTTTTCCGCCGGCCTGCGCCGCAGGAGCATCTGCCTGTTCCTTGCGTGGGCCCTGATCTCGATTGCGTATTACGGCGTGTTCGTTTACCTGCCGGTCCGTCTGAGCGGCCAGGGTTTCGGCTTCATGCGCGGCCAGGAGTTCCTGATCCTGCTGGCGCTGGTGCAGCTGCCCGGCTTTGCGCTGTCGGCCTACGGCGTCGAACGCTGGGGGCGCAAGCCCACCCTGGTCGGCTTCCTCTTGCTGAGCGCCGCCGGCTGCATGTTCTACAGCTTCGGCAGTTCCACGCTGGTGGTCGTCGGATCGACTTTGCTGATGAGTTTTGCGCTGCTGGGCACCTGGGGGGCGCTGTATGCCTTCACGCCGGAAGTGTATCCGACCGGCCTGCGCGCCAGCGCCATGGGCACGGCGGGCGCCCTGGCGCGCTTCGGCGGCCTGTTCGCGCCGGCCATCGTCGCGCCCGTGATGGCGACCCGATTCACGCTGTCGCTGGTCATGCTGGCGGCCTTCTTGGCGGCCGGCGCGGTCGCGGTGCTGTGCGTCGACGTCGAATCCCGCAAGCGCGCACTGGATTAAGGCCGCGGCTTTTTGCCGATCGTGAGCCCGGCGCCCAGCGACGACGCCAGCGCCAGCAGCGCGGACAGCGCCATGACCCGGCGGAAGCCGGCGACGAAGGATTCCGCGACGGCGCGCTCGACGGCTTGCCGCTCGCTCGGCGGTGTCGAGTCGGGCAGGCGGATCGCCGCCAGCTTGCCGCGCTGGGCCTGGACTTCCGCCCGCAGCGGGGCGGGCAGCGTCAGCTCGTTCAAGCGCTGCGCCAGGGCGCGGTCGAAGGACTGGCTCATCACGATGCCCAGCAGGGCGATCGCCAGCAGGCCGGCCGCGCGCGACACCGCGTTGTTGACGCCGGAGGCCAGGCCGGCGCGGCCCGCATCGAGGGTGTTCATGACCATGGTCGTCAGCGGCGCAACCGTGACCGTCATGCCAAAGCCCAGCACCAGCACGGCCGGAAACCAGGCGCTCCAGTAACTGCCGCCGATGCCGGGCAGGGCGAACAGGGCGAAGCCGGCGGCCGCAATCGCCGGTCCGGCCACCAGCGGACCGCGGGCGCCGAAGCGGTCGACCAGCCCGCCCGCCCAGCGCGACAGCGAGAACATCAGCAAAACGAAAGGCATCAGGGCGGCGCCGGCCGCGGTGGCCGAATAGCCCTGCACCTGGATCAGATTCAGCGGCAGGAAGAACATCAGGCCCCCCAGCGCCGCATACAGCAGCAGGGTCAGCAGGTTGGCACCGCTGAAATCGCGCGAACGGAACAGGGCCAGCGGCAGCATCGGCGCCGGATGCCACAGCTCGACGAGGACGAAGGCGGCAAAGGCCAGCGGCGCCAGCAGCAGGGCCGCGACCACGCTTGGCGCGCCCCAGCCGCGCGTGGACGACTCGATCAGGCCGAACACCAGGCAGCCGAGGGCCGCGCTGACGAGCAGGGCGCCGAGCCAGTCCGGGCGCCGCGGCGCATCTTGGCTGCGGCTTTCGGGCACATGCCGGAAGGTGAGGAAGAGGACGATCGCCACCAGCGGCAGATTGATCCAGAAGGCCAGGCGCCAGGACACGTGTTCGATCAGGAAGCCGCCCAGCACCGGGCCGAGGGCGGCCGTAATGGCGCTGTAGCCGGACCAGGTGCCGATGGCGCGGCCGCGTATGTTCTCCGGGAAGGAGGCGCTGATCAGCGCCAGGCTGCCCGGCACCAGCAACGCGCCGCCGACTCCCTGCAGCGCCCTGGCCCAGATCAGCTGCTGGATGCCGTTCACCAGCCCGCACACGGCGGAGGCCGCGCCGAAGACGACCACGCCAATGGCGAATACCCGGCGCCGCCCGTAGCGGTCGCCCAGGCTGCCGCCGAGCAGCAGGAGAGCGGTCAGCAGCAGGGTATAGGATTCGATCACCCACTGCGCCTGCGCCACCCCGGCGTTGAACTCCCTTTGCAGGGCGGGCAGGGCCACGTTGACGACGGTGCCGTCGATGAATACCATGCCGGAAGCCAGGATGCTGTTCGCCAGCACCCACACCCGCGCCGCCGGCGCGCAAGCCTGGCCGTCATCCTGCACAGCTTTCGAGTCGGCATCCATGTCCGAACTCTAGCACTTGGCGCGCGTCTTGGGCGCTCCTTGGCCGCCCCTGGACTTTCCGCTATCAGGCGTTTCCTGCCTGCCGCACGGCCGCGACCAGGCTGTCGAGCCGCGTTCCTTCGCAGCTGATCGCCACCCCGTCCGGGAACGCCGGCGCGGTCAGTTTGGTAAGCACCGAGCCGCTGGGCATTTCCACCGCCAGCCGCGCCCCGCGCTCCCAGGCGTGGCGCACCGTGTCCGCCCACAGGACCGGCCTTGCCATGTTGGCGGCCAGGTCGGCACCGATGCGGCGGCCGTCGAAGAGTGCGCGCGCGAGGCTGCTGCTGATCCAGGCGATGCGCGGACGTTCCAGCGCCACCTGGTCCATGGCGCAGGCAAGGGTGCGCGCCTGCTCGTCCAGCAGTTCGCAGTGCGAGGGCACCGGCACCGCCAGGCGTTCGGCGCGTTGGGCGCCCTGGCCGAGTGCGAGTGCGGCCACCGCATCGAGGGCGGCGCCGGCGCCGGCGATCACGACCTGGCGCGGCGCATTCAGGTTGGCCAGATAGACTTCGCTGCCGGGACCATGGACCCGGGCCACCAGCGGCTCGAGCTGCTGGCGGGTCAGGCCGCCGATTGCCGTCATGCCGTAGCCTGACGGGTAGGCGTCTTCCATCAGGCGCCCCCGCAGTTCGACCAGGCGGACCGCGTCGCTGAAAGCCAGGACCCCGGCCGTCACCGCCGCCGGCCAGGCGCCGATCGAGAGGCCGGCCACCATCTTCGGCGCCGCTTCGTGGGCCGCCAGTACCCGCGCCGTCGCGACGCCGGCCACCAGCAGGCCAAGCTGGACCGCCACCGTGGAGCGCAGCGCGTCTTCGCTGTCCAGCGCCAGTACGTCCCGCGACAGTGCGGCGGAGGCCTCGGCCAGCGTGCGCGCGGTTTCCGGATGATCCGGCAGCGTGTGCAGCATCCCGGGTTTTTGCGCGCCCTGGCCCGGGAAGGTGAACAGGACGCTCATGCCGCCTCGCTCGCCGCCGGCTGCGACTGCGGCTGCGGCTGCGGCTCCCAAGGGTTGTCGACCAGTTGCGGGCCGTGCTCGGTTTTCAGCATGGTCTTGCCGCCGCGCGCGTATTCCATCAGCGCGAAGCCGCCGACGCCGGTGTCGATCTGGATGTCGATGCGGCAGCCGTCGTAGTCATGCAGGGTGCATAATTCGGCCGTTAATGCAGGCGACAAGGGCTGCGGCGACCGCACCAGCAGATCCAGGTCGCTGGTGGGCCGCAGCACGGGCAGGCCGCTGGCCAGCCAGAAACCGGCGCCGCCGGCCGGACCCCAGTCCAGGTCCAGGTCCCGCAGGCGCGGCGCCAGCGCAAGCAGGGCGGCGATGCAGGGAAGGGCATCCGCGAAACCTTCGACGCGGCCCGGCGCCCGCAGCAGCTCATGGGCCAGCTGCCGCGGCGTGATCCTGCGTGCGATGTCGGCCAGGGCGATGTGGCCGGCGCAGCGCTCGTTGCGCTGCAAGCCGCGCGCGCCGACCGCCACACGCTCCGGCCCGGCCGCCGCGCGCCGCACCACCACCGGCGCCTGCTCCAGCCAGAGCGCGTCCAGCCAGCCGGGCCGGGTAGCGCAGGCGCAGGCATCGAAGGCGTCGGGATGGCGCAGGAACAGCAGGTCGTGCGGCCGCGGCATTTCCATCTCAGCCCACCAGAGAACGGGTCGCGAAGAACAGCAGCGAGGGTCCGAGCAGGCAACCGAGGCCGGTGTGGAAGGTCGCGACCAGGGCGCCGTAGGGAACCAGGGCGCGGTCGGTGGCCGCCAGGCCCGCCGAGACGCCGCTGACGGTGCCGGCCAGGCCGCCGAATACCATCGCCGAGCGCGGCGTGCGCAGGCGCAGGAAGCGCGCCGCCGCTGGCGTGCCGACCATCACCATGATCGATTTCACCAGACCGGTGGCGATGGACAGCGCCATGATGTCGGACGGTGCGCCGATCGCGGCGCCGGTCACCGGGCCGACGATGTAGGTGACGGCGCCGGCGCCGATGGTGGTGATGCTGACGGCGTCGCGGTAGCCGAAGCTCCAGGCCACGCAGGCGCCGACGATGAAGGGCAGCACGGTTCCCAGCAGCAGGGCGGCAACGCCGACCATGCCGGCCTTGCGCGCCTCGACCACCTGCACCTCGAAGGCAGTGGCGGTGATGGCGAAGTCGCGCAGCATGGCGCCGCCCATCAGGCCGACGCCGGCGAACAGCGAAACGTCGGCCAGGCCTTTCTGGCCGCCGGTCTGGATGCCGCCCCAGTAGGCCAGGATCAGGCCGATCAGGATTGCGATCGCCGAGCCGTGCACGCGGCCGAAGGTGAGGCGCTTCGACAGCTGCATGGAGACGATCATCACCACGCCGACCAGCGCGAAGGCCAGTACGAGTCCATTGTGTTTGACGGTTTTTTCGAGCAGTTCCAACATGATCGTCTCCTCAGGCGCGATGCGGCGCGGCGTGTGCCTTGGCTTCCGCCTCGGGCACGTTGCGTTCGGTACGGTTGATCAGCGAGACGAAGCAGGCGCACACCAGTACGCTGCCGAACGCCGCGAGCAGGGCCACCGGGCCGCCGCGCAGGGCCGCGACCACGTTCTGGGTGGCGGCCATCGCCACCACCACCGGGATATACATCGCGCCCCAGAAGCCCACGCCCATCTCGGTGGTCTGCGGCATCAGTCCGCGCTTGTGCAGCCAGAGCCGCGCGCAGATCAGCAGGATCATGGCGATGCCGACCCCGCCGACGTTGGTTTTGACGCCCAGCAGCGCCCCGAGCAGGTCGCCCAGGAAGATGCCGAGCAGGTGGCACACGGCCAGCAAAGCGGTTCCATAGATAATCATGTCTGTCTCCTGTACTTCGTCCAAGAAATGGGGCGGGCGCCGGATGTTGTTATTGGAGGCGTCCCGCGGGTTCACGCGGCGGTCGTCAGTCGGCGTCCTCCCATTGCGCTTGCAGGAGTTCGCGCACGCGGCGCGAAGCCTGGCGGTGCTGTCCGTTCAACCGGCCGGAGAGATCGCGTTCGCGGTCTTCCAGGATCTCGGCCAGCGCCGCTTCGAGTGCGGCCTGGACGAGGGCGATGTCGCGCTCTCCGGGCAGCGCCAGGTCGTTCAACCGCAGCACCTTCCACAAAATACCCAGCGAGGCGAAGCTCTGGATGTCGTAGGCCATCGGCGGCACGGTGGCGGCCAGCTTTTCCAGCGCCTCGACCGAGCGCAGGGTCACGCGCGCCGCCGAGGCCTTGCCCATTGCATGCACCATCACCGCCGGGTCGTCCAGCGCGATCAGGCGGTTGGCCTGGTAGCCGTGTGCCAGGAAGGCGCCCGACATCGCCAGACCGACGATCAGGCCGATGACCGGATGGCCGGCCTGGCGCGCCTGGGCATAGGCGCCGGCAGCGCCGGCCAGGGCCTGGTGGATGCCGAAGGCTTCTTCGCGCCGGCCATAGGCCTGGCTCGGCACGTCGATCACGGCGACGATAGGGCGTTTCACCGGGGCGTCGCGGTCCATGGCGACCACTTCCTGCACCGCGCTGGCCAGCTGCCAGCCTTCGACCAGGCCGACTTCGCCGTTGCGGGCGCGCGGGAAGCGGTTGTCCGGATCGGGGACCACGGCGATATAGCGGGCCGGCTGGCCGGCCAGCACGGCATCGCAGACCTGGACGGCGGCCCAGTCATGCGCGGTGCGGGCGCCGCCGGTGAGCAGGCGCAGCCACGTGTCGCCACGGGTGAGCTTCTGTTGTTCCATCATGCGTCTCCCTGGATCGGGTTGTAGATTGCGCGCACCTCTTCCGGCGTCGCCTGTTCGCGCGTGTCGACGCGCCGCAGGCAGGCCAGGTAGTGGTCGGCGCGTTCGCTGCGGTGCCGCGCCGGCACGCCCCGGGCGAACAGGCGCAGCACGGTGGCGCGGATTTCGTCGGTGTCATCCGCCACGCAGGCGTCGGCCAGGCCGCTGGCGACGCGCTGCTCGCCGCCGGTCAGGCCCCAGATCAGGCCGCGCTTCTTCGAATCGAACTCCGCGACGCCGGCTTCCTGCTCGATCACCTGCGGTCCGTTCAGGCCGAGCCTCGCTTCCCGTGTCAGCACCAGCCAGGAGCACAGGCCGGCGGCGATCGACATGCCGCCATAGCAGCCCACCGTGCCCGCGCTGACGCCGATCACCGGCTGGTAGCGGCGCAGGTCGACGATGGCGGACTGGATCTCGGCGATGCTGGCCAGGCCCAGGTTGGCTTCCTGCAGGCGCACGCCGCCGGTCTCGAACAGGATCACGGCGCGGGTCGGGATGCCGCGCCGGTTGTCGCGCGCCGCCAGTTCCAGCGCGCCCGCGATCTTGGCGCCGGCGATCTCGCCCATGCTGCCGCCCTGGTAGGCGCCTTCGATGGCCAGCACCACGGTCGGGTGGCCATCCAGCTTGCCCTTGGCGACCACCACGCCGTCGTCGGCCTGGGTCACCAGCTTCTGCATCGCCAGCCAGGGCGAGTGCAGGCGATCGAAGGGGCCTGCCAGCTCGCGCATGCTGCCTGGATCCAGCAGCGCCTGGGCGCGGCTGCGGGCGCCGCGCTCGATGAAGCTGTCGCGCTTCAGCAGGCGGTCGATATTCGGGTCGATGTCGGTGCTCATGGCGTATTTCCTCCTTGCGTCACCTCTTCGAAGGCCTGCTCGATGCGCATCCGCACCACGCCCGGCGTGGCGCCGTTGTCGTTGATCTCGATGCGTGCGGCCGGCAGGCTGCCCGGACCGAGCACGCGTTCCAGCAGCGCCTTCCAGGTGCCGCCGTAGCCGTCCACCGACGTCTGCACCGCCACCGTGGTGCGGCCGGCGTCTCCGGGTTCCAGCAGGACCTCGAGGTCGCCCGAGGCCACGACCCCGGCCACCGTGCGTCCGGCAAGCGGCTGGCCGGCGCCGAATTCGAATTGAAGTCTTTCCATGATCTACGCGTCTCCTTGCGACTGTTCTGTTTCGATGCGGTCGAGCAGCAGCGCCGCCGCCAGCWGGTCGGCGGCGCCGCCCGGCGACACATGCAGCAGGCGCATGCGCGTCTCCAGGGCGCGCAGGGCCTTGCGGCCGTTCGGCGTGCCGATGCCGCCCAGCGCCAGCACGCGTCGCGCGCCGGCCTGGGTGGCGTCCAGGGCCTTGCGGCCGCCGCGCGCCAGCAGGCAGGTGTCGTCCAGCCGGGCCATCACGGCCAGCAGGGCGTTCACGCGCGCCTGGGCTTCGCTGTCGCCGCGTGCGCGCGACAGCTGCAGCATCGGCAGCGCCTGCCGCACCACGGACGGGAAGCCGGCTCTCGCCTGGCCGCGCGCGCCGCCGACGCCGTGTTCGCGGCAGGCCAGCTCGCCCTTGTTGCCGGTGTCGGCCGGCGCGTCCGGATCGACGATGCGGGCCAGCAGGCCGGCGCCGCCGGCGATCGCCGCGGCGTCCGGCTTGCCCTGGTGGCGCGCGGCTGCGGTGACCAGCAGGCCCAGTGCCCAGATCGCGCCGCGGTGGGTATTCACGCCGCCGGTGGCCGCCATCATCAGGTCTTCCGCTTCGCGGCCAATGGCGCCGATCTCGCGGCGCAGCGCCGTCGCGTCCGGGATCGCCGCACCTGCTTGCGCCATCCGCAAGAAGGCCGGCCGCAGGGCATTAGCCGAGCGGCACATCAGCAGCCAGGTGAGGTCGCTGTGGGCGCCGCTGCCGCGCATGTCCACCAGGCCGGGTTTCGGGGTCAGCATGGCTTCGTCGACCAGGGCGTCGACGGCCAGCGCGGCCAAGCGCTTGGCCAAGCCGTCCGCCAGACCGGTTGCGCCATGCTGCCGCAATGGATTAAGCGCCGTCATTACCAGCTCCTGAACTTGGCCGGCGGATCGTAAAGGCCGCCGGACCAGTCGACCAGCTCGGCGATGCTCTTGGCCGCCAGCAGCGAGCGGGTGGCCTGGCTGCGCTGCACTTTCAAGTCCTCAGGCAGGGCGATCAGGCCCTGCTCGCGCATGCGGGCGGTCTGCTTCGGATCGTGGCGCAGGCCGATCGGCGTGACGCCGGCCACCGCCGCCAGCATCGCCTTGCGCTCTTCCAGCGAGCGCGCCTTGTACAGGTAGGCGATGCCTTCCTCGGTCAGCACGTGGGTGACGTCGTCGCCGTAGATCATCACCGGCGCCAGCGGCATGCCGCAGTCCTTGCCGACCTCCACCGCATCCAGCGACTCGACGATGGTCGGCGCGCTGCCGTCCTGGAAGGTCTCGACCATCTGCACGACCAGTTTCTTGCCGCGCGCGAGGGGATCGTCGGTTTCGACGAGGTCGAGCCAGGCCGGGGTCGCGTGGCGGCGGCCGTGCGGGTCGTGGCCCATGTTCGGCGCGCCGCCGAAGCCGGTCAGGCGGCCGTGGGTGACGGTCGAGGAGTTGCCGAGACCGTCCATCTGCAGGGTCGAGCCGATGAACAGGTCGACCGCGTACTGGCCGGCCAGCTGGCAGAAGGCGCGGTTCGAGCGCATCGAGCCGTCGCGGCCGGTAAAGAAGATGTCGGGCCGGGCCGCCGTGTAGGCTTCCATGCCGAGTTCCGCGCCGAAGCAGTGCACGCTCTCGACCCAGCCGGATTCGATGGCCGGGATCAGGGTCGGATGCGGGTTCAAGGTCCAGTTGCGGCAGATCTTGCCCTTCAGGCCGAGCTGCTCGCCATAGGTCGGCAGCAGCAGTTCGATCGCCGCCGTGTTGAAGCCGATCCCGTGGTTCAGCGACTGCACCTGGTGGCGCTCGTAGACCCCGCGGATCGCCATCATCGCCATCAGGATGTGCACCGGCTTGATCAGGCGCGGGTCGCGCGTGAACAGCGGTTCGATGTAGAAGGGCTTGTCCGACTGGACCACGAAGTCGATCCAGGAACCGGGGATGTCGACCCGCGGCAGGTCCTTGGGATCGTCGACGATCTCGTTCACCTGGGCGATCACGATGCCGTCGCGGAAGGCGGCCGCTTCGACCAGCGCCGGCGTGTCCTCGGTGCTGGGGCCGGTGTACAGGTTGCCGGCGCGGTCGGCCTTGTAGCCGGCCACCATCACGACGTTCGGCGCCAGGTCGACGTAAAGACGGGCGTATAGCTCGACGTAGGTGTGCAGGGCGCCCACCTGCAGCGTGCCCTCCTGCAGGAATTGCGAGATGCGCAGGCTCTGCGGACCGGCAAAGGCGAAATCGAGCTTGCTGGCGATGCCGCGCTCGAACAGGTCGAGGTGTTCCGGCAGGCTCACGCTCGGCATGATCATGTGCAGCCTGCTGACCCGGTCGGGGTCGACCTGTACCAGGCTGCGCGCCAGGAAATCGGCCTGTTTCTGGTTATTTCCTTCGAGGACCACGCGGTCGCCGCTGACGACCAGCTGTTCCAGCGCCTCCACCAGGCGGCTGCTCTGCAGCACCGGGCCGTCGGCCAGGTGGGCCACCCTGGCCATCCGGCGCTGCTTTTCCTGGCGCCGCGTGTCCCACTGCCGCGGCTGAGGGGCTATGCTTCCCATGGTGTCTCCTTGCATTCGAATTTGAGAGTCTGGTCCCAGCATAGGGAGGCCGGGCTGGCGTTTCAATCAACATGCATAACGAACGTTTACTCTCAGGTTAACGATTTGCGCTAAGCTTGCAGCCATGATCGACGACGAAATCACCCTCAAGAAGCTCGAGGTCTTCCTGGCCTTCATGCGCCTGCACAGCTTAGCCAAGGTGGCGGAAGCGCTGGGCCAGAGCACGGTCAGCGTGCACCGCGCCCTGCATTCGCTCGAGGAGGGCCTGCACTGCCCGCTGTTCGGCCGCGAAGGCCGCAACCTGGTGCCGCTGCCGGCCGCCTTCGTCTTCGCCCGTCACGCCCAGCGCGCGGTCGAGGAAACCGAGGAGGGCATCCGCAGGGCGCGGGAATTGGCCGGGGTGGCCGGCAGCCGGATGAAGATCGGTTCGCTGTATTCGCTGACCCTGCGCTGCGTGCCGCAATTGCTGATGGGCCTGAAGATGCGCCGTCCGGACTTGCAGATCGACCTGACCCTGGGCTCGAACCAGGAACTGCTGCGCAGCCTGACGGAAGGGAAGCTGGACGCCATCGTGATCGGCCTGCAGGCCCCGGTCGAGGATCCGCAGCTGCTGGCGGTGCCGCTGTTCGACGACGAGGTCCACCTGGCGGCGCCACGCGAGTCGCCCTACGCCGGCCGCGACTACGTCGACCTGCGCGAGCTGCGCGGCGAAAAATTCATCACCCTGGGCGGCGGTTTCGTCACCTCGGACAGCTTCGACCACGCCTTCCAGCAAGCCGGCTACGTGCCCGAGACCATCATGCGGGTCGGCGACATCTTCTCGCTGATTAACCTGGTCGGCGGCGGCATGGGCTACAGCCTGCTGCCCGGCCGCGTGGCCGGCTTCAGCAGCCGCATCGACCTGATCCCGCTGGACGCCCGGTACGGCTCGCGCCAGACCATCACCTTGCTGCTGTCGCGTTCGCGCGAGCGCGACCCCAACCTGCTGGCGCTGGCGGCCGAATGCCGGATGTACGGGACGCGCAGGGACGATCTGCCGCCCGGCTGAGCGGCGCGCTGCCGCTGCGCCGTGATCAGAATTCGACCAGGAACAGCCCGATCGACAGGAACATGGCCACCGCCACGCCGATGCGCTTGCGTATGCGGCGCCGGCGCGCCAGCAGGTCGTTCAGGGAGCGGTATCCCAGTGGCCGCCGCATCGACGGCATGCGCTCGCCGATATGTCGCATCTTACGAAAACTCTTCATGTGCTTACCTCCATCCGGTCCCGCAGGACGATAGTCGACAGCCGCCCTACGGATCGGGCGGCACGAAACGTTGTTTGTCTGGAGCTCGGCAAGCGGCGCAACAGGCCCTTGCCGAGCTTAATGAAGCCGGGCGAGGTGACGCGGCGTCTGGAAGGACAGGCCGCTCGAAAAGGAAAATGCGTGACTGAAGGTCATGTTGGCCGGGTAGGTGGTTTGCCATCTGCTGAGCAGCCTGTATATTAGCCCACATTGCCGGATTTTCAAGACCCCGCGTGCCACGGAGGCGAGAATGCGCGATGCGATCGTAGTCGGAGGCGGCCACAATGGCCTGGTGTGCGCCTTTTACCTGGCGCGCGCCGGGCTGAAGGTGACGGTGCTGGAGCAGCGCGGCGTGGTCGGCGGCGCGGCGGTGACCGAGGAATTCCATCCGGGTTTCCGCAACTCGGTCGCGTCCTACACCGTCTCCCTGCTGAACCCGAAGGTGATCCGCGAGATGGACCTGGGCGGCCACGGCCTGCGCGTGGTCGAACGCCCGCTCTCGAATTTCCTGCCGCTGGACGAGTCGCGCTACCTGAAGGTCGGCGCCGGCAGGACGGCGGCCGAGGTGGCGAAATTCTCGCCGCGCGACGCCGAACGCCTCGACGACTATGCGCGGCACCTCGACGCCGCCGCCGACCTGCTGCGCGAACTGGTGCTGCAGACGCCGCCCAACCGGGTGCAGGGCGGCTGGCTGGACGCGCTGCCGGAACTGCTCAAGGCGGGACGGCTCGGCAACCGGGTGCGCAAGCTGCCGCTGTCCACCCAGCGCGAACTGCTCGACCTGTTCACCAAATCGGCCGGCGACGTGCTGGACGGCTGGTTCGAGAGCGCGCCGATCAAGGCGGCCTACGGCTTCGACAGCGTGGTCGGCAATTACGCCAGTCCCTACACGCCGGGATCCGCCTACGTGCTGCTGCACCACGTGTTCGGTGAAGTGAACGGCAAGAAGGGCGCCTGGGGCCATGCGATCGGCGGCATGGGCGCCATCACCCTGGCGATGGCGAAGTCGGCGCAGGCGCGCGGCGTCGAGATCCGCACCGGCTGCGCCGTACGCGAAATCCTGCTGGACCAGGGCCGCGCCACCGGCGTCGTCACCGCCGCCGGCGAGCGCCTCGATGCGCGCGTGGTCGTGTCGAACCTGAACCCGCGCCTGCTCTACACCCGGCTGGTCGACCCCGCCGCGCTGCCGGACGATTTTTTGCGGCGCATGCAGGCCTGGCGCTGCGGCTCCGGCACCTTCCGCATGAACGTGGCGCTGTCCGAGCTGCCCGATTTCAGCTGCCTGCCGGGCCGGCAGATGGCGGAACACCACGCCAGCGGCATCGTCATCGCGCCGACGCTGCACTACATGGAGCGTGCCTACCACGACGCCCGCGCCCTCGGCTGGGCGCGCGAACCCATCGTCGAAATGCTGATCCCGTCGACCCTCGACACGACCCTGGCGCCGCCCGGCCAGCATGTGGCCAGCCTGTTCTGCCAGCACGTGGCGCCCCAGCTGCCCGACGGCGCCAGCTGGGACCAGCACCGCGAGCAGGTGGCCGACCTGATGATCGCCACCGTCGACCGCTACGCGCCCAACTTCAGGCGCTCGGTGCTGGGCCGCCAGATCATGAGCCCCCTCGACCTCGAACGCACCTTCGGCCTGGTGGGCGGCGACATCTTCCACGGCGCGCTGGGGCTCGACCAGCTGTTCGCGGCGCGGCCGATGCTGGGCCATGCGGACTACCGCGGGCCGGTGAAGGGGCTCTACACCTGCGGCGCCGGGACGCATCCGGGCGGCGGCGTCACGGGGGCGCCGGGGCACAACGCGGCGCGCGAGGTGTTGCGGGACCTGGCGCGCCGGGCCCGGCGCCGCGCCGGCCACTGAGCTCGCGCAGCAGGCTGGCCGCCTGGACCAGGGCCGCTACATTCCCATCTCGACGAACTGCGGCGGTTTCCACTTCAGCAGCCTGTTTTCGACGGCCGTCAGCAGGTACTCGGCCGCCAGCGCCACTACCGCCAGGACGATCATGGCCGCGAAGACGCCGGCGGCGTTGAACGTGCCCTGCGCCGTCGAGATCAGCAGGCCGATGCCATGGCGCGCGCCGAGGAATTCGCCGACCACGGCGCCGACCAGTGCGAAGCCGAAGCTGACATGCAGGCTGGCCAGGATCCAGCTCAGCGCCGAGGGAAGAACCACCGAGCTGGTCACCTGGCGCGCGCTGGCGCCGAGGATGTAGGCGTTGGCGATCATGTTGCGGTCCGCTTCGCGTACGCCCTGGAAAGCGTTCCCGAACACCACGAAGAACACCATCACGACGGCCAGCGCCACCTTCGAGCCCATGCCCAGGCCGAACATGATGATGAAGATCGAGCCCAGCACCACGCGCGGTATCGCGTTGGCGACCTTGATGTAGATGCTGAAGACGTCGGCCGCCAGCTTGTTGCGGCCCAGGGCAATGCCGCAGACGATGCCCAGCACGCTGCCGATCAGGAATCCGAGCACGGTTTCCTCCATCGTCACCAGGAGTTCGTGCCACAGCGGGCCCTGCGCCGTCCCTTCGGTGAACCAGGCCAGCAACTGCTCGTAGATCGCACTCGGCTGCGAAAAGAAGAAGGGGTCGAGCCAGCCGATCCGGACGCTGGCTTCCCAGGCCGCGATTGTCGCCACTGCCAGGCCGCCCCGCAGCCCGATCACCAGGCGCCTGTAATTCCGTGCGCGCCGCAGGGCATGGCGCTCTTCGGTGCCCGGCGGGGCGGAAGTCATGCTAGTTGTTGTCGTGTTCATGATGTGCTTCGGTTAGATGCTGACTTCGGCCTTCAGATCGGCCCAGATCTGGCGGGACAGCGCGACGAACTCGGGGGTGTAACGCGCTTCCGCCGCGCGCGGACGCGGCAAGGGAATCTCGTACACGCTCTTGACGGAACCTGGCCCCCTGGTGAGCACCACCACCCGATCGGCGAGGGTGATCGCCTCGTCGATGTCGTGGGTGACGAAGACGACCGAGGCCTTGCGTTCCGACCACAGGCCGAGCAGCTCTTCCTGCATCATCGCGCGCGTCTGTACGTCCAGCGCCGAGAACGGTTCGTCCATCAGCAGGATGGCCGGTTCGTTGATGAAGGTCTGCGCCAGGGCTACACGCTTGCGCATGCCGCCCGACAGCTGGTGCGGATAATGGTGCTCGAATCCTTCCAGGCCGACCCGGCGCACCCAATCGGCCGCCTTGGCACGCGCGGCGCCGGGGTCGAGGCCGCGGAAGATCGGGCCGCACGCCACGTTCTCGAGCACGCTCTTCCAGGGGAAGACCGCATCGGCCTGGAACACGAAGCCGATGCGCGGATCGATGCCGGTGACGGGCTTGCCGAACACCTTCACCGAACCGGACGACGGCGGATTGAGCCCGGTGATCATGCCCAGCGTGGTCGACTTGCCGCAGCCGGTCGGGCCGACGATGGCGCAGAACTCGCCTTCCTTCACGTCCAGGCTGAAGTCGCGCAGCGCCTGCGTGACCTTGCCCTGCGGGCTGACGAATCTGCGTCCGACATTATTCAGTTCGATGACGGGAGTGCTCATTACCTGGCTGCTTTCACGAATTCCGTCGTATAGGTCGCCGCCAGGTTGATCGATTTGCCTTCGACCGCCTTGTCGAAGCTGGACAGCACCTTCAGGACGGTGGGGGGACCGTCGGCCGGCATCACGCCGTCCGCGGTAAACATCTGCTTGCCGCTTTCGAGCGCCTCGATGTAGAGCTGCTTGTTGCCCGCATAGTATTCGGGCGGCAGCTTGTCGGCGATCTCCTTCGCGCTGTGGGTGTTGATGTAGCGGAGCGTCTTGACGAAGGCGGCCGCGATTTTCCGCACCTGCTCCTTGTGGCTGTTGACCCAGGACGTCTGCATGTACAGCGAAGCGGCCGGATACGGACCGCCCAACGCTGCCGTGGTGCTCTTCAGGCTGCGCAGGTCGACCAGAACGCTGGCCGCATTGGTCGAGACCAGGCGCGCGATGGTCGGTTCGGTGGTCATGCCTGCATCGATCTTGCCTTGCGCCATGGCGGCAATGAAGGTCGAGCCGGCGCCGACCGGCAGCGTGGTGAATTCGCTGTACTTCACGCCGGCGCGCGAAGCCAGGTACTGGGTCAGGAAGTTGGTGGACGAACCGAGGCCGGTCACGCCCAGGGTCTTGCCCTTGAAGTCGGCCGGCGACTTGATGCGGTCCGCCGCCGCCTTCGACACCAGGATCACTTCGCCCGGTGCCTGGCTGAACTGCACCACCGATTCCACCATCTTGCCGCGCGCCTGCAGGTCGATCGTGTGGTCGTAGAAGCCGACCACGCCCTGGGCCGCACCGGACAGCATTTCGGTCTCGGCGTTGACGCCGGCCGGTTCGCTCAGCAGCTCGATGTCGAGTCCGGTTTCCTTCAGGTAGCCAAGCTGCTCGGCCAGCTTGGCCGGCAGGTAGATCTGCTTTTCCATGCCGCCCACCATGATGGTGATCTTGTCGGCGGCGGCTGCCTGCCCGGCCAGCAGTGCCAACGCGACGGCAGCCAGGGTCTTGTACGGAACGTTCATGAAGTCTCCTTGTTTATTGTTGTCAGGCCGGGACGGCGCAGCAGCGATTCTGCCGCCGCCCGTCCGGCTCGTCGATACGTACTTGCCGCGGCTCAGAAGCGGAAGCGCAAGCCGGTGGCGAGCTGGAACTGCGAGTCCGCGCCATGCGCCTGCGCGGCCTTGTAGCTGCCGTCGGTGCTGAGGTAGTCGGACGCCAGGTACAGTTCGGTACGCTTGTCGAAGTGGTAGAACACCGATCCATACCAGGTCTTGCGCTTGCCGGTGCCGGTGGCCTTGGCGGCCGAGGTGTCGGCATACGCGTTCAGGACGTAGCCGGCGCCGTTGACGGCGGCGTTGGTGGCGTTCATCGTCTGCCAGCCCAGCTCGTAGTCGACGTGGCCGCCCGGGGCAAACTTGGCGGAAATTGTGTAGGCATTGTCGTGGCGGTCACCGATGGCCTTCGGTTGTTCGGCCGTATAGTGGACGTAACCGGTATTCAGGCGCACCATCCCGATCTTGTAGTTGCCGCCGATCGACCAGGAGGTGTGGGTATAGTCGCTGACCACGGCGGTGTTGTAGAAGCCCGACACGTTCAGGGCGCCGCCGTTGTAGGCCAGGGCGACCGACTTGGTCGTGGCTTCACGATTGTTGCCCGGCTCGCCGCCCACCTGGTAGGCCAGGCCTGCCATGATCTTGCCGTAGGCTTTCTTCCAGACGATACCCTTGTCGTAGCGGGTGCCGGTGGCGCTGCCCGAGTAGAAGATGAACTGCTTGAAATCGTTGTTGTTGGTGTAGCCACCCTCGTCATAGGTCACACCGGCGCTGCCGTAGGCGTCGCCGTAGATCTTCGAGAATTCGCGCGCCAGCGTGTTCTGGCGGCCGAAGGTCAGCTTGCCCAGCGTCGGGCTTTGCAAGCCCAGCCAGGCATCGCGGTTGAACAGCACGCCCGGTGTGTCCATATTGCCGGTCGGGATTTCGTATTCGCTTTCGAGCTTGAAGACCGCCTTCAGGCCATCGGTATCGGCGAGCAGGTGCTCGCCCTCGATACCCCAGCGGTTGCCGCTGAACCAGGCCACCGACATGTCGTTCTGGCTGTGGCCGGCGGCGTCGGCATTGGTCTGGCGGCTCATGCTCAGGTCGATCAAGCCGTACAGGCGCACGGTATCACCGCCGCGATGGTAGACCAGGCCGCTGGGGCCCGCGGAGGCGGAGCCCAGCGGGTCGGCCTGATGGCTGGGCTCGTCCTTGGCCGTGGCAGCGCCGGCCGCCGCGGACGCCTGGGCGTCGCGCGCGGCCTGCTGCACTTGCACCAATGCCTGTTGCGCCTGGGTTGCCGCCAGTTGCGCATCGGCGGCCGCTTTTTGCGCCTTCGACAAGGCATCCTGCAATTCCTGAACAGACTGGGCCTGCGCCTGCGCGGCGACGCCCAGGGTACCGAGGACGGCGATTGCCATCAGCTTTTTCATACGGACTCCATCGTTGTTATAGGTGTGGGTGGCTGTAGCCTTTGTTGTTTCAGGCATACGGAACCCACTATAGGGAGGTCAACCCTACAGAATGCCTACAATCAACTTTCTGTCTAAAAAGTAATCTTCAAGACTTGATGTGCGTGGCCGCAAGGGCCATTATTGTTAAGATGAAACTCCTGCTCACCGAAGACAATCGCGACCTGTCGGCCTGGCTGACCCGGCTCCTGAACCAGTCCGGCTATGCGGTCGAACAGGCCTTCAGCGGCGAAGAAGCCGACCTGCTGCTGCGGACCCAGACCTACGATGCGATCCTGCTCGACCTGACCCTGCCGCTGCTGAGCGGGCAGACCTTGCTGCGCCGGCTGCGCAGCCAGGACAACGGCGTGCCGGTGCTGATCATCAGCGCCCAGGATTCGCTGCAGGACATCGTCGAGCACCTGAACCTGGGTGCCGACGACTACCTCGCCAAGCCCTTCGACATCGAGGAGCTCGAAGCGCGCCTGCGCTGCCTGTTGCGACGCGCCAGCGGCACGGCCAACCCGATCTCCCGCTGCGGCAACCTGTGCTACGACAGCAACTCGAAAATCTTCTGCGTGCGCGAGCAGAACCTGCAGCTGACCCCGCGCGAGCACGCGGTGCTGGAGACCCTGATGCGCAAGGTCGGCAAGACGGTATCGAAGCGCGACCTGGCCGACAGCCTGGTGCCGCTGAACGACATGGTCACGCCGAAGGCGCTCGAGGTGTATATCGTGCGCCTGCGCAAGAAGCTGGAAGGCAGCAGTGTCGCCATCATTACCTTGCGCGGCCTTGGCTACATGCTGAGCGCGGTCGAAGGCTGAGCGGATGCACAGCCTCAAATCGCGCCTGGCGGCATGGGTTTTCGTGCCGATCCTGGCCTGCTCGGCGATCGACCTGGTGGTCACCTACCGCAGCGCCGACCGCGTCGCGGCCGAAGTCCAGCACCAGCTGCTGAAAGGATCGGCCCGCATCATCGCCGAGCAACTGGCCGCCGACGGCGGCGCGAGCCCGGCCGGGGTCCCGCCGGCCGCGTTCGAGCTGTTCGCCGACGAAAATCAGGACCGCGTGTTCTATGCGGTGCGGGACGCGGACGGTCGCCTGGTCGATGGCGATGCCGGGCTGGCCGCGCCCTTCCAAATCGGCCGGGGCGAGCAGGACATCTATTTCAAGAGCCGGGTCCGCGGCCAGGCGGTGCGCGTCGTCGCCTATGTCCAGGAACTGCGGGATGGCGGCCGCATCACGGTCGAGGTGGCGCAGACCATGCGCGGCCATGCGGCATTCCGCAAGCGTCTGTTCCTGATCACCGCGCGTGAGCATCTGATACTGCTGGCGATGGTGCTGGCGGCGCTGGTCGTCGCCTTCCGCTCGATCTTGCGCCCCCTGATGCGATTCAGCGAACGGGTCGCGCAGCGCCAGCCGGGGTCGCTCGAGCAACTCGACGCCGATGCCGTGCCGCGCGAGCTGCTGCCCGTCATCGGCGCCCTGAACGGCTACGTGGTCAGGCTGGACCAGACCTTGTCCGCCTATGAGCGCTTCGTCGCCAGTACGGCGCATCACCTGCGTACCTCGTTCGCAATCCTGACGTCGCAACTGAACTACGGCATGCGCGACGAGCGCGTAACGCCCGAACAGAAGACGCTGCTCGCCGCGATGCAGAACACGACGCTGCAGGGCGCGAAGGTGATCAACCAGCTCCTGATACTGGCCAGCATCGAACAGGGGCGCCAGCACGCCGCCCGTGCTCCCGCGTCCCCGGCCACCACGCTGGGGGACATCGTGACCTCGGTGATCGAGGAGCTGGCACCGCTGGCGCAGCGCCATGACGTCGAACTGGGCCTGGACGCATCCGACGCCAGCCTGGCCCTGCCGACACCGCCGCACCTGCTGCGCGAGATCGCCTTCAATCTGATCGACAACGCCATCAAGTACATGGACGGGCCAGGCGTGGTCAGCGTGCAGGTACGGCGGGCCGGCGAATTCGCGCTGCTGCGCATCGTCGATACCGGCCCGGGCATCGCACCGGCCCATCTCGACCGCGTGTTCGAACGCTTCTACCGTGCCGATCCGGGCAAGCCGAACAGCTTCGGCCTCGGCCTCTCGATCGTCAAGGAGATCTGCGATTCGCTGCAGGGCGAGATCCGTCTGGGCACGCCGGAGCAGGGCAGCGGACTGCAAGTCGACGTGCGGCTGCCCCTGGCGGCGGCCATGCCGGCTTAGCCGCCGTTTGCGCACCGCGGCGCGGGCGCCGGGTCAGCCGCGCAGCCGGTCCAGCCGCAAGCGCTGGCGCTCGTCGCTCAAGGCCCGCACCGCCAGCAGCGCCGCGCCGACCGAGGCCAGGCCGCTGGCGCCGGCCAGCAGGAACATCAGCAGGATCTGGTACTTGACCGCTTCCATCGGATCCATCCCCGCCAGCAGCTGGCCGGTCATGATGCCGGGCAGGGTGATGATGCCGGCCGCCGACATCTGGTTCGCCACCGGGATCATGCCGCGCCGCGTGGCGTTGCGGACCAGCGGCCCGATCGCTTCGCGGAAGGGCGTGCCCAGCGCCAGCCGCGCCTCGATGCGGCCGCGTTCGCGCACCACGCCGTCGAGGATGCCGTCCAGGGCCAGCGAGGCCGCATTCAGCACGCTGCCCAGCACGATGCCCATCAGCGGAATCGCATAGCGCGGCGCATACCAGGGGTCGGGCCGCACTGCCGTGGTCAGGGCCAGCAGCACTGTCGCGAAGCCGGCGCAGGCGACCACCACCGCGCTGATCTGGTAATTCATGTGGCGCTTCAGGCGCTGCTTCGGGCGGGTCGCCACTTCGCGCGCGGCGGCGCCGATCATGAACAGGATCACGGCGGCGGTCGCGGCCGGCGAGGCGCTGGCGAACACGCTGCGCAGCACCAGGCCGACGATGGCCAGTTGCACCACCATCCGCACCGCCGCGACCAGGATCTGGCGGTGTACGCCCAGGCGCAGCGCCAGCGACAGGACGGCGTCGAGCAGGATCAGGAGGGCGGCCGCCAGCAGGTCCCAGGCGCCCAGGTGGATGGCATTCATGGGGTCCTCAGCTTTCCCTGTTCGAGGCGGAAGATGCGGTGCGCCATGCGGCGCGCCTGTTCGGCCGAGTGGGTGACGATCAGGATCGCCATGCCGTCTTTCAGGCGCGCGGCCAGCAGGCTTTCGGCGCGCGCCACCGAGTCCGGATCGAGGGCCGCGGTCGGCTCGTCCAGCAGCAGCACGCGCGGCTGCGTGGCCAGCGAGCGCACCAGCGCCAGGCGCTGGCGCTCGCCGGTGGACAGGCGCTCGATCTCGGTGTCGAGCAGGCTTGTCGCGAGGCCCAGCGCGGCCATCGCTTCCTCCACGAAGCCGCGCTGCGCAGGCGCGAAATGCTCGCCGGCGCTGGCTTCCCACCACGCCGGCTCGGCGGCCTGGTAGACCACCTGGGAGCGCCATGCGGGCGCCGGCATCGAGCTGCCGGCGCGGCCGTCGAGCACGGCCTCGCCCTCGTGCGGATCGAGGTCGGCCAGCATGCGCAGCAGGACGCTCTTGCCGGCCCCGGACGGTCCCTGGATGGCCACGCATTCGCCGGCCTGGACCTCGAAATCGAAGGGGCCGCCGAAGTGCGAGCGCAGGCCGCGCACGCACAGCAGAGGGGAAGGCGCGCTCAACGCAGCCAGGCCCGCAGCACGTCGGCGCTCTGTTCCATGCCCGATTTCAGGCGGCGTCCGGCCTTGGCCGCGATCCCGAAGGCGAGGACGGCTTCGTCCCAGTTCAGTCCCGACGCCAGCGCCCGTTCGACCACGTGAGCGGTCAGCGTCCCGAGGCGCTCGACCCGCTCGCCATCCATATTCCCCAGCTTCAGCATGTTGTCTCCCATCGATCACCCGGCCAGTTCCGGCCCGGTCGTTGTATCACGGACGGCGCGTGCGACACGATCCGTCTGAAAACGTTATATTTATATCAATATATTGCATCGTACCGTATTTGGAGGGAAATGAACGCATCCGCCACATCCTGCCGGCCGCGCGGCCGTGCCCAGGCACTGCTGCTGCTGGCACTGGCCACCGGCAGCGCCCGGGCCCAGCTGGTCGCGCCGGCCGATCCGTCCGCCGATCCGCTCGCGGTGCCGAAGCCGGCCACCATCCAGCATCCGCCGGAGGTCGACCCGCGCCCCTACAAGAGCTATGGCGCGGCGGCGCTGGAAATCCTCGCCTTCCAGGTCGCCCTGAACCGGATCGACCATGCCTTCGTGAAGCCGGACGATTACGGCGTCAGCGTCGGCTCGATCCGCCGCAACCTGCACGGCAGCTGGGTCGAGGACCGCGATCCCTTCGAGATCAACCAGTTGGGCCACCCTTACCAGGGTTCGGTCTACTTCAACATCGCGCGCAGCAACGGTCTGACCTTCTGGGAATCGCTCGGCTACGCCTTCGGCGGCAGCGCCGTGTGGGAAATCGCCGGCGAGACCACGCAGCCGTCCCGCAACGACCAGATCACCACCAGTTTCGGCGGCAGCTTCCTGGGCGAAGCCCTGTACCGGATGGCGAACCTGGTGCTGGACCGCGGCGACGGTGCGGCGCCGCTGCTGCGCGAGACCGGCGCCGCCGTGGTGTCGCCGGCGCTGGGCTACAACCGCCAGAGCGGCCGCGCACGGCGCGCCGCGGCGTTGTGGGCCGGCGCCGTCCCGGCCACCTACGGCCGCCTGCAGCTGGGCGCCAGCAGTCCGACCAGCAGCAACGTCGGCCCCTCGCTGGCGACCAAGCGCCGGGAGGTGGCGGCCGACTTCGCGCTCGAATACGGCCTGCCCGGCAAGGACGGCTACACCTGGCACAAGCCCTTCGACTACTTCCTGTTCCGGGCCCGCGTCTCGAACGTGAACGGCGTCGAAAGCCTGAGCTCGCGCGGCCTGCTGTTCGGCGCGCCGTATGCGTCCGGCTCGATCCTGCGCGGCGTCGCCGGCATCTACGGCAGTTACGATTACCTGTCGCCGCAGCTGTTCCGGATCGCCAGCACCGGGGTCACGCTGGGCAGCAATGCCCAGCTGTGGCTGACCGACCGCCTGGCGCTGCAGGGCCACTTCTCGGCCGGCGTCGGCTACACCGCCACCGGCACCATCCGCGCCAGCTCGAGCGGCCAGTACCACTACGGCGTCGCGCCCCAGACCAATCTGGGCCTGCGCCTGATCGGCGGCGAGCGCTTCTCGCTGGACCTGAATTCGAGCGCCTTCGTCGACGGCAAGATCACCAGCCCGGATACCGGCGGCAGCGACCGCGTGCTGCGCGGCGACGCTGCGCTGACCTACCGGATCTCGGGACCGCATGCGCTCACGCTCAAGTACCTGACCTCGCGCCGCAAGTTCTCCTTCCCGAACGTGGCGGAGCGGCAGCAGCGCTACGACTCGGTTGGCCTGTACTACACCTGGATACCGGGGCGCCGCATGGGCGCCGTCAGCTGGTGAGGCCGTCGAGTTCGACGTGACTGGCCGGCAGGAACCAGTTCATCAGCACCGCGCAGATGCCGCCGGTCGCGACGCCCGACTCCAGCACGTGGCGCAGGGCCGAGGGCATGTGGGCGAGGAATTCCGGCACCTGGGACACGCCCAGGCCCAGCGCCAGCGACACGGCGATGATCAGCAGGGCGCGGCGGTCCAGGTGCACGCTGGCCAGGATGTTGATGCCGGCCGCGGCCACCGCGCCGAACATCACCATCGCCGCGCCGCCCAGCACCGGTTCCGGCACCGCCTGGATCACGCCGGCGACGCTGGGGAACAAGCCGAGCACGACGAGGAACAGGGCGATCCACATGCCGACGTGGCGGCTGGCGATGCCGGTCAGCTGGATCACGCCATTGTTCTGGGCGAAGATCGAGCTGGGGAAGGTGTTCAACAGGCCCGCCAGCAGGGAGTTGGCGCCGTTCACCAGCACGCCGCCCTTTATGCGGCGCATCCAGGTCTCGCCTTCGACCGGTTCGCGCGAGACCTTGCTGGTTGCGGTGACGTCGCCGATCGCTTCGAGCGAGGTGACCAGGTAGATCACGATCATCGGGATGAACAGCGACCACGAGAAGCTCAGGCCGAAGTGCAGGGGCCGCGGCACCTGGAACCAGGCCGCCTGGTGCATGCCGGTGAAGTCCAGGCGTCCCAGCGAGCCGGCCAGAAGATAGCCGACCGCCAGCGCGATGATGATGGCGCCGCTGCGCATCCACACCACCGGAATACGGTTGAGGACCACGATGATGGCCAGGACCACGCCGGACAGCAGCAGGTTCTCGCCGTTGGCGAAGGTTCCGTTCGACATCGCCGCGAAGCCGCCGCCCATGCTGATCAGGCCGACCTTGATCAGGGTGAGGCCGATCATCAGCACCACGATGCCGGTGACCAGCGGCGTGATCATGCGGCGGATGAAGGGCAGGATGCGCGACACGCCCATTTCGATGAAGGAGCCGGCCACCACCACGCCGAAGATCGCCGCCATCACGGCTTCGACCGGCGTGCCTTGCTTGACCATCAGGGTGCCTCCGGCGATCAGCGGGCCGACGAAGTTGAAGCTGGTGCCCTGCACGATCAGGAGTCCGGCGCCGAAGGGGCCGAAGCGGCGGCACTGGACGAAGGTGGCGATGCCGGACACCACCAGCGACATCGAGACGATCAGGTTGGTGTCGCGCGCCGACACGCCCAGAGACTGGCAGATCAGGAGGCCGGGGGTGACGATGGGGACGATGATCGCCAGCAGGTGCTGGAGGGCGGCGAGGATGCCGACCATGGCGCGTGGCTTGTCTTCGAGTCCGAGGACCAGGTCAGGGGTGGGATGTGGATGCGTGGCGTGGAGCGGCGGTCGTGTGGTCATGGGCGCGGGCTGGGCAAAAAGCGGATTCTACACTTTCGCCTGAACCATTTCTCCAACCGGGGCCAGCGCACGCTTGCCGCGTGCTCCTGAACGGAAGTGCTGGATGTTCTAGAATTATCTGCCTGCCGGTCCGCCGACATGGAGGATGACGCATGAACTTGCTTGATGCCATCAATGATCCGGCCGAGCTGCGCAGGCTGCCGCGGTCCCGGCTCGCGCCCCTGGCCCGCCAATTGCGCCAGTTCCTGCTCGAATCGGTGTCGCGCACCGGCGGCCACCTGTCGTCCAACCTGGGCTCGGTCGAACTGACGATCGCGCTGCACTACGTGTTCGACACCCCGCGCGACCGCCTGGTGTGGGACGTCGGCCACCAGTCCTACGGCCACAAGGTGCTGACCGGCCGCCGCGGCCGTATGCACACGCTGCGCCAGTTCGGCGGCATCTCCAGCTTTCCCCGGCGCTGCGAAAGCATCTACGACACCTTCGGCACCGCCCATTCGTCGACGGCGATCTCGGCCGCCCTCGGCATGGCCGAGGCCGCGAAGCTGGCCGGTGAGGATTGGCTCACGGTGGCCGTCTGCGGCGACGGCGCCATGAGCGCGGGCATGGCCTATGAAGCCCTGAACAACGCCGGCCACGACCCCGACCTGCGCCTGCTGGTGATCCTGAACGACAACGGCATGTCGATTTCGCCCTCGGTAGGCGGCTTGAGCCGCGCCCTGGATCCGGCACGGTCGCGGCCGGCCCTGTTCGAGGATTTCGGGTTCGGGTACGCCGGGCCGGTGGACGGCCACGATCTCGATGCCCTGATCCCCGCCCTCGAGGCCGCCGGGCGGCGCAAGGGACCGCAATTCCTGCACGTGCTGACCCGCAAGGGCAAGGGCTATGCACCGGCCGCGGACGCGCCCACCCTCTACCACGGCACCGGCAAGTTCGATCCGGGACTGGGGCTGCCCGCGCCGGTGCGCGCCAAACCGACCTATACCGAGGTCTTCGGCGACTGGCTGTGCGATATGGCGGCGCTGGATCCACGCCTGGTCGGCATCACGCCGGCGATGCGCGAGGGTTCCGGCATGGTGCGCTTCGAGCAGTTGTTTCCGGAGCGCTATGTCGACGTCGGCATCGCCGAACAGCATGCCGTGACCTTTGCCGCCGGCCTCGCCACCGAGGGGATGAAGCCGGTGGTCGCGATCTACTCCACGTTTCTCCAGCGTGCCTACGACCAGTTGATCCACGACGTCGCGCTGCAGAACCTGGACGTGACCTTCGCCATCGACCGCGCCGGCCTGGTCGGTGCGGACGGCGCCACCCATGCCGGCAACTACGACATGGCCTTCCTGCGCTGCATCCCGAACATGGTGCTGATGGCCGCCTCGGACGAAGGCGAATGTCGGCGCATGCTGACCACCGCCTATCGGCATCCCGGACCGGCCGCGGTGCGTTATCCGCGCGGCAGCGGCACCGGTGTCGGGGCGGGGGCGGAACTGGAGGAGATCCCGATCGGCCAGGCCGAACTCCGGCGGCGCGGACGCGATACCGCCATCCTGGCTTTCGGCTCGATGCTGGCGCCCAGCCTGGCTGCCGGCACCGAGCTCGGTGCGACGGTGGCGAACATGCGCTTCGTGAAGCCGCTCGACGTCGACCTGCTGCTGCGCCTGGCGCGCGAGCACGAACAGCTGGTGACGGTGGAAGAGGGCGCGGCCATGGGCGGGGCCGGATCGGCGGTGGCGGAAACTCTGGCAGCGGCCGGCATCGCCAAGCCCCTGCTGATCCTCGGCCTGCCCGACGCCTTCATCGAGCATGGCGACCCGGCCCAGCTGCTGGCTGCCGTGGGACTGGACGCCGGCGGCATCGCCGCAGCGATCCGGCAGCGGTTCGGCATCACGGAATCGCGGCTTGTGGTGAACGCTGACTGAGGCAAACCGCGATGCTCCCCGATGCCACTGCCAGCCTGCCGGTGCAGCCGGCCGCCAGCTCCTTCTCGATGGCGATGCGGATCCTGCCCGCCGCGCAGCGCGCCGCCATGCAGGACATCTACGGCTTTTGCCGCGCCGTGGACGACGTCGCCGACGGCGATGGCGCGCCGAGGGAGAAATGCGTGGCGCTGGAGCGCTGGCGCGAGGATGTCGACGCCTGCTTCCTGGGCACCGGGCCGGCGCCGCTGGCGTCGCTGACGCGCCACCTCCGGCGTTACGGGCTGGCGCGCGAGGACTTCCACGCCATCATCGACGGCATGCTGATGGATGCCCAGCCAAGCCCGATCTGCGCGCCGCCGGCCGCCATCCTCGACCTGTATTGCGATCGCGTCGCCAGCGCCGTCGGGCGGCTGTCGGTGCGGGTGTTCGGCCTGCCGCCCGGCGACGGCATCCTGCTGGCCCACCACCTCGGCCGCGCACTGCAGCTGACCAACATCCTGCGCGACATCGACGAGGATGCCGCCATCGGCCGCGCCTACCTGCCGCGCGAGCTGCTGGAAGACGCCGGCATCGGCGACATCACCTGCGCCTGGGGGGCCGGTGCGATCGCGGCCCATCCGGGATTGTCGGCGGCCTGCACCGGGCTGGCGGCCCAGGCCTGCGGACATTACGGCGCCGCCCGGCAGGTGCTGCGCCGCCACCCTGGTGCCTGTTCGCGGGCGCCGCGCCTGATGGGCGCCATCTACCAGGCGCTGCTGGCGCGGCTGCTGGCGCGCGGCTGGGACAGTCCGCGCGAGCCGGTGCGGATCGGAAAGCTCGAACGTATCGGCATCCTGCTGCGGCATGCGGTCGTCTGAGTCAGCGCCCCTCTGCGACCGCGTGCGAAACCATCCGCACCAGCGAAGCGCCGTAGGGATTGCTGACGCTGTGCGTGACGAGGATGTCGACCGGCGTCGCGGCCCGGCCGTAGTCGGCGGTGCCGACCCCGATCGGCCCGGCCGCGACGCTGACGTCGCCGCCGATCTTGAACGAGGTCGAGAGCAGGGAGTTCAGCGCCTTGTCCGTCATGATCAGCGCCACCATTTCGGATTCCTGGGCGCCGGCCTGCAGTATCCGCGGACCGATCATGACCGCCTTGGCCTCGCCCACGTGGTCGCGGAACCAGCTCATGTCGGGATCGCGCATCTTGAACATGATGACCTCGCAATGCTTGCCCGGAAGTGGCGACAGTCTGAGGGCATCTCGCACCGCCGCGCAATTGGACTTTCGGCCATCTGTGGCTATCATGAGTACAGCGCTATGGGAGAAAATATGGACGGGTCCGTACCGCTCATCTATCTGGTCGACCGGGACCGCGGTGCCCTGCAAGGCATGTCGAGCCTGCTGCGGGCCGAAGGTCTTGCTGCGCGCGAGTTCGCAACGTCCGCCGCCTTCCTGAGCGCCCACGATCCGCAGGCGGCCGGCTGCGCGGTCGTGGACATCGGCATGCCCGGGCTGGACGGCCTGGCGCTGGAGCGCGCGGTGGTCTTCGTCAGCGGCGACGGCGACGTCGGCCAGGGCGTGCGCGCGATGAAGGCCGGCGCCGTCGATTTCCTGACCAAGCCCTGCGAAGCCGGGGAGCTGCTCGGCGCGGTCCGGCGCGCACTGGAAAGGGACGCACGCGAGCGCGCGGTGCGGTACGAACTGGCGCGCATCCGCGCCCGGCTCGACTCGCTGACGCGGCGCGAGTGCCAGGTGCTGCGGCAGGTGGTGGCCGGGCGCCTGAACAAGCAGATCGCGTCGGACCTCGGCATCGCGGAAAAGACGATCAAGGTGCACCGGGCGCGGGCGATGGAGAAGATGGGGGCGGGCTCGCTCGCCCAACTGGTGCGCGAGATGCTGGAGCTGGATGCGGGCGCCGTGTTCGGCGCCCAGTATGCCGACCTGCACTCAGCGAACGAGGGTGCCTGAGATCCTGAACCGCACGGTCACCAGCAACCCCCGTCCGGTCGGCCCATCGCCGAGCGTGACCGTGGCACCATGCGCGTTGGCCACGCTGCGCACGATCGACAAACCCAGCCCGCTCCCCCATTCGGCATGGCCCGCGCCCCGGTAGAAACGGTCGAATACCCTTTCACGCTCCGCCGGCGGGATGCCGATCCCGTCGTCGGCAACCTGCAGCAAGACCTCCTGGCCGGTATGGGCGACGGTGACGTCGACCCGGCCACCGGAGGGTGTATAGCGCAAGGCATTGTCGAGCAGGTTGCCGATCAGGATATGCAGGCTGTCGGCGTTACCGGACAGGGAAGGTCCGCCGGGGTCCGTTTCGCTCTCGACGATGCCCAGGTCGATGCGCCTGGCGCTGGCCTGGTCGTAGCGCTCGCCGATGCAGGCGCGCGCCAGCTCGAGCAGATCGACCGGCGCCGGGGCCGCGTCGGCCGTGCCGCCTTCCTGCCTGGCGGCGGTGAGCAGCTGCTGGACCAGGCGGATTGCACGATCGAGGCGCTGGTGCAGCTTGGTGAAGGCGACTGCGCGCTGCGCGCCGTCGGTGGCGCGCTCCGCCAGCTGCAACTGCAGCTGCAGGGCGGTCAGCGGCGAACGCAGTTCATGCGCCGCGTCCGCCACGAAGGCGCGCTGGCTGTGCAATGCATGGTCGAGGCGCAGCAGGAGGTCGTCCATCGCCGCCACGACGGGCTTCAGTTCGGGCGGCTGGTCGCGCTCCGCAAGCGGCTGGAGGTCGCTCGGCGAACGGCGGCCCAGCGCCTGCGCGAGCCGGTTCAAGGGCTTCAGGCTGCGCCCGACGACGGCATAGATCAGCACCCCCAGGATCGGCAGCATGGCGAGGAAGGGGAGCAGCGAGCGCAAGGCAAGGCGCGCCGCCAGTTCCTCACGCGCGGACACGGATTGCGCCACCTGTACCCGGTCGCCTTCCCGCTCGGCAAGATACACCCGCCATCTGTCGTCGCCGCCGGCCAGCGTCGAATAGCCGGGCCGCGCCGCCGCCGGCAGGCCATGCTCGGCGGTGGAGATGTATTTGAGCCGGCCGTTGCGGTCCCAGACCTGGATGACCACTTCTTCCTCGGGGTCGCCGTGCTGGCGCCGCGCCGGCGACGCCGCCTGGGTGGTCGGCAAGGTCGTCGCCATCTGGCGCAGCTGGTAGTCGAACAGCTCGTTGGATTCCTCCAGGACCTTGAAGTAGATGGCGCCGCCCGCAAGGACGGTGCAGGCCAGGGTCCCGCCCACCAGGCCGAGCAGCAGTTGGCTGCGGATTGTCCTCATGCGGTCCTCATCGGGTGATCATGAGGCCAGCGGCGCCAGATAGCCGACGCCGCGCACATTCTTGATGAAGTCCGCGCCGAGTTTCTTGCGCAGGCGGTGCACGTAGACGTCCACGGTATTGCTTTCGACTTCCTCGTTCCAGCCGTAGAGCTTCTGTTCGAGCAGTGCCTTCGACATCACGCGCCCGGGCGGGTCGAGCAGCGCCGCGAGGAGGGCGAATTCGCGTGCCGACAGCGGCAGCGGCTGTCCGTCGAGCAGGGCTTCGTGGGCGGTCATGCGCAGGATCACGCCGCGATGCACGATGTCGGGCTGGGTGCGGCCGGCGCCGCGCCGGAGCAGGGCGCGCACTCTCGCGAACAGCTCTTCCAGGTCGAAGGGCTTGACCAGGTAGTCGTCGGCGCCGCCATCCAGCCCCTGTACGCGGTCGGCGGTGCTGTCGCGCGCGGTGATGATCAGTACCGGCGCCTGGCCGCCACGGCTGCGGTACTGGCGCAGCACCTCGAGACCGTCGCGGCCCGGGAGGCCGAGATCGAGCAGCAGCAGGTCGTAGACGTCCGTCACCAGCGCCAGCAGCGCGGCCTGGCTGTCCTGTACCCAGTCGAGCGCATAGCGTTCGCCGCGCAGGCCTTCGGCGATGCTGTCGCCGATCATCGGGTCGTCCTCGATCAGCAGCAGGCGCATGGAAACCCCTTTACTTAGACACGTTGAAAATCGCGCCGCCAGCTTACCGCAAACCGCGCCCTCACGGGCCGACCACGACCATCGTGAAGGTCTTGTCGACCGCGGTCGGCAGGAATACCTTGCGGCTTGCCGGATCGAAGGCCATCGTGCGGGCGCCCTTCAGGGTCGGCACCTCGACCGCCGGCGCATAATGGTCGGCGTCCAGCTGGCGCACCACGCTCAGCGTGCCCGCGCCGTTCGAGGAAAACACGGTGGCGCTGCCGGCATCGTAGTAGGCGGCGTCCGGATGGTCGCCGATCGCGACGCGCGCCACCACCTTGCCGCTGGCGCTGTCGGTGACCATCATCGTGCGGTTGCCGCACACCGAGAACAGGCGGGCATGGGTGGTATCCAGCGCCAGCCCGCTCGGTTCCTCGCAGCCGGCCAGCGGCCAGTGCGCCAGTACGCGATCGGTCCCGGCGTCGATCGCAACGATCTCGTTCCTGTCCTCGATGTTGACGTAGACGCGCTTGCCGTCGGTGGCGGCGAACTCCGGCTTGCCGCCGACCGCGATAGTGGCAAGCGGCTTGCCGCTGGCGGCGTCGAACACGCTCACGTCCTGGCTCTTGCCGTTGAAGGTGTACAGCTTGCGGGTGGCGGGATCGTAGAGGATGGCGTCCGGGTTCGCGCCCTTCACCGGGAGCTCGCGCTTGACCTGCAGGGTGTCGAGGTCGAACACCGTGACGCTGTTGGCGCGGCCGTTGCTGGTGAAGCCGAGCTTCAGGTCCTGTGCGAAGGCCACGCCGTGCACGCCGGCCGTGCCTGCGATCTCGCCGACCGGCTTGCCGGTCCCGGCGTCGAGCACCTGCACGTGGTCGCCGCGCGTGACGAACAGGCGTTCGCGCTGCGGATCGAGGGCGAGATAGTCCCAGCGCGTGGCGGGACCGAGGTCCCAGCGCTGCTGCACGGCGTAGCGGGCGGCTTCGGCGGCGGCGGCAAGCGGGGCTGCCGATGGCAGGCAGGCCAGCAAGGTGGCGACGGCGAGGAAGGGCTTGGTCAGGACGGTTTTCACGGTTTCTCCTTGGGATGAACAACGTTGAACAGGACCGGCATCAGCAGCAGCACCAGCGGCAGCTGCACGACCAGCCCGGAAATGATGGCGATCGCCAGCGGCTGCTGCATCTCGGAGCCGCGCCCGAGCGCGAAGGCCAGCGGCAGCAGCGTCAGGATGGCGGCCAGGGTCGTCATCGCGATCGGCCGCATGCGGTTCAGCCCCGCCTCCAGCAAGGCCTGTTCGCGCGGACGGTCAAGCGCGAGTTCCTGCTGCTCCGAGTAGTAGAAGATCGCGACCTCGGTGGCCATGCCGATGATCATGGTCATGCCCATCATGGCCGAGATGTTCAGCTCGATCTTCGTCAGCCACAGGCCGATGAACACCGCCGACACCGCCAGCAAAGCCGTAACGAGGATCGACAAGGCCAGGCGGAAGCTCTCGTACATGAACAGCAGCAGCAGGAATACCAGGGCGCTGGCGGCGGCAAACACCGCCATCAGGCCGTGGAAGGCGATCTGCTGCTGCTCGTACAGCCCGCCCAGCTGGTAATAGCTGGCGGAAGGCAGCGCACCCGGCCGGGCCATCATCGTGCGGACGTCGGCGATCACCGAGCCGAGGTCGCGCCCGCTGATGCGAGCCGTGACGGCCACCATGCGCTTGAGGTTTTCACGCGTGATCTGGGGCTGGCCGGTGAGCGCATGGATCTCGGCCACGCGCTGCAGCGGGAATACGTGCCCATCCGGCGCCACCACGCGCAGCTGGCGCAGGTCGGTCTCGGTGGCGCGCAGGTTCCGCGGCACCCAGACACGCACATCGACCATCTTGACGCCGCCCGGCACCCGGGTCGCGACCGTGCCGCTCATCACGCTGCCGACGTAGCGGGTGATCGCATCGGCATCCATGCCTTCGAGCGCGGCCCTGGCCGGATCGACGCGGATATCCATGGCGTCGCCGGCCGGGTTGATGCCGTTCTTGACGTCGACCACGCCATCGATCTTGCCGAGGCGTTCCGCCACCGCGCGCGCGCTTGCAGCGAGGGCGTCAGGACGGTCGCCGAAGATCTTGATCTCGACCGGTTGCGGCACCGCGGTCAGGTCGCCGATCAGGTCTTCCATGAGCTGGGCCATCTCGACCTCGATGCCCGGCACCTGGTGCTCGATGCGGCCGCGGATGTCGTCCATGACCTGGTCGACCGGGCGCCGTCCCGAGGGCTTGAGGCGGATGAAGAAGTCGCCCTCGTTGGCCTCGTTGATGCTGCCGCCCAGGCCGGCGCCGGTACGGCGCGAATAGCTGGCGACATCGGGCGTGGCGCGCACGATGCCTTCGACCTGGCGCAGCAGGCGGTCGGTTTCGGTGAGCGCGGTGCCGGGCGCGGTGCGGTAGTCGAGCACGAAGCCGCCTTCGTCCATCGCCGGCATGAAGCCGGAGCCGACCGCGCGGTAAGCGAAGAAGCCGGCCAGCAGCAGCGGGGCCACGCCCACCAGCACCAGCCAGGGGCGCGCCAGCAGTGCGCCGAAGATGCGCCGGTAGCGCGCGTGCAGCCAGCGCACCAGGCGCGAATCGGGCGCGTGCTCGGCGTCGCGCGCGTTCAGGAAGTGGTCGGCCAGCAGCGGCACCGCCAGCCAGCTGATGAGGAAGGAGATGAACAGCGCCGCCGCCATCGTCAGCGAGAGGGCCTTGAAGAAGGCGCCGGTCACGCCGCTCAGGAAAGCCAGCGGCACGAAGATCACCAGGGTCGAGGCGCTGGAGCCGGCCAGCGGGCGCAGGAACTCGAGGGCGGCGGCCATCACGCGCTTGTGCACCTCGCCGTCGCCGCCCTGCAGGCGCCGCATGATGTGCTCGATCATCACGATCGCATCGTCGATGATCAGGCCGACGGCCGCCGCCATGCCGCCGAGGGTCATGATGTTGAAGCTCATGCCCAGTACGTAGAGCAGCACCACGGTGCTGGCCAGCACGGCGGGTACGACGACGATCGCGATCAGCGTGACCTTCAGGTTGCGCAGGAACAGCAGCAGCACCGCCGCCGACAGGCCGATGCCGATCAGGACGGCATCGCGCACGCTGGAGGCCGACGCCGTCACCAGCTCGCTCTGGTCGTACCAGCTGGCGATCTGCACACCTTTCGGCAGCTGGGCGCGCAAGCCGTCCAGCCGGGACTTGATGTCTTTCGCGATCTGCACGCTGTTGCTGCCGGGCTGCTGGTAGACGGAGAACAGCACGGCGTCGCGGCCGTCGGCGGTGACGCGGGTCCAGTTCGGGGCCGCCCCAAGCTCGACGCTGGCGACGTCGGTGAGCCGCACCAGGGCGCCGGAGGGGTTGCGCAGCACCAGCGCGCGCAGCCGCGCCAGTGAGTCGAGGCGGGTGTCCGACACCGCGAGGTAGAGTTTGTAGTGGTCTTCCAGGCGGCCCACCGCGCTGATCACGTTGGCGCTCGATACGGCCTTGGCGACGTCGTCCAGCGCCAGGCCGACCGCCGCCAGGCGAGCCGGATCGACCGTCACCCGGTACTCCTCGACCGCGCCGCCTTGCACCTGCACACGGGCGACGCCGTCCACGCTCGACAGCGCGGGACGCAGCTGGAATTGCGCCAGGTCGTGCAGCGCGGTCGCCGACAGCGTCCGCGAGACCAGGCTGTAGGCGATGATCGGGAACACGGTCGGGTCCATGCGCCGCACCAGCACCTGGGCCGACGGCGGCAAGCTGCCCTGGACCTGGGCGATGGCGGCGTTCACCTGCAGTGCCGCGGCCGCCATGTCGAGGCCCCAGTCGAAGTTGATCGAGACCTCGGCCGCGCCACGGCTGGTGGTCGAGCGCACGTTGCGCACCCCCGGCACCCGGCGCACCGCTTCCTCGACCGGACGGGTGACCAGCATTTCCATTTGCTCGGCCGGCTGGTCGCCGGCATCGATCGAGACCACCACGCGCGGGAAGTCCACGGTCGGGAACAGCGATACCGGCAGCCGGAACGCCGCGACCAGGCCGGCCAGCGCCAGCATCGCGAGCAGGAATAGGATCGAGCGCCGATGCGCCTGGGTCCATCCGGCCACCGTCATCGCGCGCCCTCGCGTACCGGCATGCCGTCCTGCAGCTCATAGTTGCCGAGCACGACCACTGGCAGTTGTGGATCGAGCCTGCCGTCGACGCCATAGCTCGGGCCGTTCTCGCCCGCCACCGTCACCGCGACGCGGCGCGCATGGCCGTTCGCGACCTGGAACAGATAGCTGCCCCGGTCGTCGCTCAGCACCGCCTGGCGCGGGACGCTCCAGGCATTGTCCTCGCCGAGCGTGATGGCCGCCTCCACGCGCGTGCCGACCGCCAGGCCCGCGGCCTGGCTGGCCGACAGCTCGACGTTCGCGGTCACCATCTGGGTCTTCGGATCGACGATGCCGTCGACCATGGCGACCCGTGCCGCGATCGGGGCGGCGCCATCCAGCAGCGGCCTGATGGTCACGGCCATGCCGGGCTTCACGGCGGCGCTGCGCGCCGGTTCGATCGCCAGCAGCGCGCGCGGGTGGCCCGTCGGACCAAGCTGGACGACCGCTGCTCCGGCGGCGAGCCGGTCGCCCTGGGCTGCCGGCAGCGCGGCTACGACGGCGTCGAACGGCGCCGTCAAGCTCAGCGTCGCGTGGGCGCCGCCCAGCCTTGTCTGCGCCGCCAGCGCGGCCTGGCTGTCCTCCAGCTGCTTGCGCGCCGCGTCGACCTGGGATTGCGTCGCAAGCTGCAAGCCTGCCAGTTCCTGCTGGCGTTTCAGTTCGCGCTGGGCGAAGCCGACCGCATTGCTTGCCTGCGTATAGGCGGCCACGGCATTCGGATCGGTGCCGATCACGGCGAGCGTATCGCCGCGTCGTACGCGCTGACCCAGCACCAGGGGCAAGCGCAGCAGCTGGCCGGCTTGCGGAAAGCTGAGCGTTTCCGGCTTGGCGCTGGCGATTTCGCCGAAGGTCGCGAGGGTCCTGGCCAGGGCCTTCTGGGCCACCGCCTGCGATTGAACCAGCACGCTGGGGGCGGCCGCCTTTTCGGGCGCGGTGTCAGGCGCGGCGGCACCGGCATGCCAGTGCCAGGCGGCCCCCGCGCCCAGCGCCACGGCCAGGGTGCCGATGACGAGAGTGGAAGTCTTCATTGTTGTTGATGTCCTGACGTGGATGCATCGGGGGCGATCCCGAGCAGGGTTTGCAGCGCGACGCGCTGTTCGGCGATCTGCTGCCGCAGGGCGATCCGCTCGGCCTCCTTGGCCAGCAGCGCCGCGCGTGCATTCGCGTAGGCGAGCGCATCGACCAGGCCGGCGCGACCGGCGAGTTGGCTGTTCCGGATAAGCGGCTCCAGCCGGGCCAGCGCGGCGTCGACGGATTCGAGCTGCCGGCGGTCCAGGCGCTGCTGGTCGAGGATGGCGCGGATCTCGTTTCGCGCGGCCTGGACGCGTACCTGGTACTCGTCGTGCAGCTTCTGGCGCGTGGCCTGTTCGATGGCGATGTTGCCGCGGTTGCGGTTCAGCAGCGGCAAGCTCAGTGTGATGCCCAGGCTGTTGGAATAGACGTTGCTGTTGTCGCGCGAGCGGGTCAGGCCCACGTTCAGGGCAGGGAACTGGGCCAGCAGCGCGGCGCGGTAACGCTGGTCCTGGGCCGCGTAGCCGGCCACCAGTGCGCGCAGGTCGGGACGGCGCTGCGGCAGCTCGGCCAGTGCGGCCTGCGCCGCATCCTCGTCCGCGAAGGCGTCCGGCGCGCCGTCCTGCAGGCGCAGTTCGTAGCGGGCGTCCAGCCCCAGCAAGGTATTCAGCTCGTGCGCGGTCTGGTTCAGCTGGCGCTGCAGGTCGAACATCTGCTTATCGATGTCCTGCAGTGCGGTGAGATTGGGCAGTACAGCGTCGCTGGTGAGCAGGCCGCGCTGCTGCGCCTGTTCGGTACGGGCGGCACGGTCGGCGAACAGCTTGCGGTTCTCCTCCAGCACGGCCAGCAGGCGCCGGCCATGGCTCAGGCGAACGAAGGCCAGGCGCGCTTGCGAAACGACCTGCCATTCCTGCCACAGCAGCGCCAGATCGGTCTTCCGCACCTCGGCCTGGGCGGCGCGCTGGCCGGCGGCATGGCTGATCAGGGCGCCGACGTCATAGCTCAGGCCGAAGCTGAAGGCGCGCGTGGCGCCGGGACCGCCGGCACTGCTGGACAGGTCGCCGGCCAGCGCCAGCTGCGGATCGGGCAGCAGGCCGGCGGCGAACGCCTGTGCGCGCGACACCGCAAGATCGGCGCGCGCCAGTTTCAGGTCGGGATTGTTGACCACCGCGAGCGTGGCCACCTCGATTTCATCGAGGCCGTCGCGCGGGTCGAAGGGGTGCGCCGCCAATACGGCAAACGGCAGGCTGTGCGTGTCGACCTGGATCAGGCCCGGATTCCCGGGGAGTTCCGGGACCGGTCCGAGGGGCAGCGGCCGGTAGTCCGCACAGCCGGCCAGGGCCAGGCAAAGAATAGTTGAAACGAATCGTTGGGCCATCGTAACTGGACATGAATAGCATCGATGCCCAGCTTACGGATCGAACAATGAACAGATTATTAAAGGAGCGCGGCGTGGATCCTTCCGGTCGCGTCAGCGTCCGCCTTTCTTCCTGAGCAGCTCGTCGCCGCACAGGCCGATGCACAGCAGGGCTGCCGCCGCCAGCTGGCACCATGCGGCGGGCAGGGCGGCCATCAGGTGCAGCGGCTGGCCGGCCAGGGCCTGGGCCAGCGTAGAGCCGGCCGTCACCGCCAGGAAGGAGAGGAAAAGGTGCAGCTGGTGGGCGCCCAGCCGGGTCCAGGGCGTGCAGCAGCACAGCAGGGCCGGGAGGACCAGCAGGGTCATCGAACCGCTGCCGGCCACCGTCCCGCAGACGGCCCCGAGCCCGAACAAGGCCGCCAGCGCCAGGCCGCCGGCTTTGATCCCACCGCGGCGCCGCGTCCGCGCCCGCATGTGGGGCGGGCAGGCAGCGCGAAAGCGCCGCAGCGAGCAGGCCAGCAGCGGCGCACAGGCCAGGGTATTGATCAGGTGGGGCAGGGGGCCGGTGCGGGCGCCGAAGCTCCAGCGCTCGAGGATGGCCCAGCCGAGGAAGGAAAACAGCAGGGCGGCGAAAGCAAGGTTCGCCGGCGACCGCCTGGCGGCGGATGGAACTGTAACCACGGTTTCAAACTTCATGTCAGCCGCTCCCGGTATTGACACAAGGCTTCAGCATGCGTCAACGATGTTCCGGGGCAACTGAGCTGAATCAATCTTCGGGCGTGCGCGCCACCGGCAAGTGCCAGTCGTAGCGGATGGCCGCCATCCGCAGGCCGAAGCACAGGGCGGCGCCGGCGCAGGCCATCGGCGCCGACGGCAGCCCGAGCACATGGCCGATCACCACCACGCTGGCGCCAGCCAGGGCGGCCACCGCGTACACCTCGGCGCGCAGCACGGCCGGCACCTCCGACAAAAGCACGTCGCGCGCGACTCCGCCGCCGACGCCGGTCAGCATGCCGAGCAGGGCCGCCATCATCGGCTCGAGGCCGAACACCAGGGCCTTCTGGGCGCCGGCGACGCAAAACAGTGCCAGGCCGGCGCCGTCGAACACCATCACCGGGCTTTTCAGGTGACGCAGCTTCGGATACCAGAAGAAGATCAGCAGGCCGGCCAGCACCGACACCACCAGGTAGCGCCAGTCGCTGAAGGCGGCCGGCGGTGTGGCGCCGATCAGCACGTCGCGCACGATGCCGCCCGAGTTGGCGGCCACGAAAGACAGCACCAGCACCCCGAAGATGTCCAGCCTGCGCCGGACGCCGGCGGTGGCGCCGCTCAGGGCGAACACGAAGGTGCCGACCAGGTCGAGGGTCAGCACCAGCGTTTTCAGGGCCGCCGCCACGTCGAGGGAAACTGCGGGGAACATCGGGACGTCTTTACTGTTCAGTCAAAGGGGGCGAACACTATAGCATCGCAGCCGGGAAATCAAGCGCCCGGCCCGCCCATGCGGGATGATTTCGTCGTACACTGGACAATACGATAAGAACAAGCACCCACCAGCCTTTCGCGACCCATGATCATCTCATCCGCAACCGACTTCCGCGAAGCCGCGCGGCGCAAGCTGCCGCCCTTCCTGTTCCACTACCTCGATGGCGGCGCCGGCGCCGAGCAGACCCTGCGCGCCAACGTCGACGACCTGCAGCGCGTGAAGCTGCGCCAGCGTGTGCTGCGCGGCTCCGAGCAGCTCGACCTGACGACCCACTGGTTCGGCCAGGACCACGCGCTGCCGATCGCGCTGGCGCCGGTCGGCCTGGCGGGCATGTATGCGCGCCGCGGCGAAGTGCAGGCGGCGCAGGCGGCCGGCCGCTTCAACATCCCCTTCATCCAGTCGACGGTGTCGGTGTGCCCGCTGGCGGAGGTGGCGGCCAAGGCGCCGAAGCCGATCTGGTTCCAGCTGTACGTACTGAAGGACCGCGGTTTCATGCGCGACGTGATGCGCCGCGCCAGCGAGCTGGGCGCGACGACGCTGATCTTCACCGTCGACATGCCGGTGCCGGGCAACCGCTACCGCGACCTCCACAGCGGCATGAGCGGGGACGCCGGACCGCGCCGCCGCATGTGGCAGGCGATGCTGCACCCGCGCTGGGCCTGGGACGTGGGCCTGTTCGGCCGCCCTCACGACCTCGGCAATATCTCGGCCTACCGCGGCCACGCGACCGGGCTCGAAGACTATATCGGCTGGCTCGGCTCCAATTTCGATCCGGGCATCAGCTGGCAGGACCTGCAGTGGATCCGCGACGAGTGGAAAGGCCAGCTGGTCCTGAAGGGCATCCTGGACGTCGAAGACGCGCGCGACGCCCTGGCCTTCGGCGCCGACGGCATCGTGGTCTCGAACCACGGCGGCCGCCAGCTCGATGGCGCGCCCTCGTCGGCCAGCGTGCTGCCGGCGATCGCCGACGCGGTGAAGGACAAGATGACGATCTTCGCCGACGGCGGCGTGCGCACCGGCACCGACGTGTTCCGCATGCTGGCGCTGGGCGCGGACGGCGTCCTGATCGGCCGCGCCTTCATCTACGCGCTGGCGACCCAGGGCCAGGCCGGGGTCGAGCGACTGCTGGCGATCATGGAAAAGGACCTGCGGACGAACATGGTCCTGACCGGGGTGAAGAGCGTGAGCGAGATCGGTCCCCACCTGCTGGCCGCATAGACGGGAGCCGCCGCCATGCTGCTGCTCCTGGTCTTTTTCGCGGGTCTCTGGGCCGGCGTCCAGAACACCCTGGCCGGGGGCGGCTCCTTCGTCACCCTGCCGGCGCTGATTCTGTCCGGGATGTCGCCGCTGGCCGCCAACATCACTTCCACGGTCGCCCTGTTCCCCGGCCAGCTCACGGCGGGCTATGCCGGCCGCAGGTTGGTGAGCGGGGCGGCCGGGCTGCGCTTCCGCACGCTGTTCGTGCTGAGCATCCTCGGCGGCGCGGTAGGCGGATTGCTGTTGCTGCATACTTCGCCGAAGGTGTTCGCGCGTCTGGTGCCCTGGCTGGTGCTGTTCGCCACCGCCGTCTTCACCTGGGGCAGCTTCTTCCGCAAGGCGTCCGCCGAGAAGGCGGCGCATTTGGGGCCCATCGCCACCGGCGCCGCGCAATTCCTGATCGCGGTCTACGGCGGCTATTTCGGCGGCGGCATCGGCATCCTCATGATGGCGGCGCTGACCATGGCGGGACTTTCGGCCCGCAATGCCGGCGGCACCAAGAATGTGCTGGCGGGCGTGATGAATGCGTCGGCGGTGGCGCTGTTTTTGACCTCGCCGGAACTGCACTGGCTGCAGGCGGGCGTGCTGGCGATCGGCGCCATCCTCGGCGGACTGGCGGGCACCTGGGCGCTGCAGCGGGTGAACGAGAAGGCGCTGCGTATCGCCATCGTCTGCATCGGCGTGGCCCTCACGGTCGGGCTGTTCCTGCGGCCCTTGTAAGGTCCGGGTCCAGCCAGGTGAAGATCGCCGGCCAGATCCGCGCATGGGCGCTGCGCCCGACCAGCACGCCGACGTGCTGCAGGTTGACGCCGATATCGCCTTCGTAGTGCAGCACCTGCTTGCGCGGGCTGGCAGTCGCCTCGTGGAAGGGCAGCACCGCCGCCGGCGGGATCAGTTTGCTGCGCGGATCGATCACGCTCAGCAGCGGCGTGCTGAGCTCGCGCGGACCGATGCGGCGGCCGCCGATGTCCAGCTCGCCCTGGGTCAGGGCATCCCGGCGGTAGAGCGATTCGACCAGTTCGGCGAACAGCCTGCCCGGCAGCGCGAACTCGTCGTGGGTCCAGTGTTCCACCTGCATATGGGTGGCGAGGGCTTTCGGGTCGGCCATCGACAGCCAGCGATCCAGCAAGCGCTCCCACTGGAAGGCCTGGGGCTCGGCCATGGCGCTCATCGTGTTCAGGAAGACGCCGGGGACGTGGCCGAAGGTCTCGGCGATCTGGCGCGCATCCGGCGTCGCCTTCACCAGCTTGTTGAAGCAGCAGAAGGCCGGCTGGAAATGCAGCGGCGACTCCAGCAGGACGGTGGCGCGCAACTGGTCCGGATACAGGCAACTGTGGACGGCGGCCAGGATGCCGCCGAGCGAGTGGCCGGCAATTACGGGTTTGCCCTCGGCGCCATCGGCGGCGATCGCCTGGCGGCAGGCGCCCAGCAGGCGGTCGGCGTAGTCGGCCAGGCCATAGTCCTGCGCCGTGGCGTCGTCGTCGAGAGGGAGCCACTCGGCCAGGTAGACCCGGTAGCCGCGCTCCAGCCAGCGCTTCACCACGCTGACCTCCGGTGCCAGGTCCCAGATATAGGAACGCTTGATCGGCGCCGGCACCAGCAGCACCGGCGGCGCCTCGGCCGCATGCGGACCGTAGCGGCGCAGGTTCAGGCCCGGCTCGGAGTGCAGGATGGTGGACGGCGTGGGCCTGGGGCCGTAGCCGGCCCGCTCCAGCATCTGGCCGCGCGCCTGGCGGCTGCGGTCCATCTGCTTCAGGGCCATGGCACCGATGGCGCCGAAGGAATTCCAGTTGGTCGGATACATGACAGCCTCGTCTCATTCAGGAAGAATGCAAATGTACGCGATGCTTGCGGGCCTTCCAATCGGCGTCCGGATGAATGACGCTTGCGCTTGAGCTCGGCCAAATGTTTGGCTTCAAGGACAGTTCCTATCAACAAATTGCGGGCCCGGCCCGGCTTGCGCTAGCATGCGCTCATGCCTTACCGCCTGCTCGCCGATGGGGTTCTGCTGTTGCACCTCGGCTTTATCCTCTTCGTCGTATTCGGCGCGTTGCTGGTTGCGCGCCGGCGCCGCTGGCTGCCCGTGCACCTGGCGGCGGCCGGCTGGGGCGTGCTGATCGAGGCCACGGGCGCCGTCTGCCCGCTGACCTGGGCCGAGCTGTATTTCCGCCGGCTGGCCGGGGAGGCCGGCTACCACGGCGGTTTCATCGACCATTACCTGGTGCCGCTGATCTATCCGGCGGGCTTGACGCGCGAGATGCAGATCGGGCTAGGGATGGGCGTGCTGGCCATCAATGCTGTTCTGTACGTGTGGATCTGGCGCCGCCGTCCCGTTCAAGCCCGGCGACGCAGGCGGCCGGCGTAAGCCCGCGCAAAACCGTCGAGGACCTGCGTGGGCAGCATTTTCACCATGCCGTGCAGGATGAGCGGCACGAGCACCAACTCGTCGACGGCGCCGAGTACCGGCAGCGCGAAATTGGCCGGCTCGACAGCGAACAGGGCCAGGACAGCCAGCCCGGGCAGCAACCACGCCGGGCGACGCTCATGCCGGATAGCGAACCAAAGCAGGCGCAGGTCCTGGCTGGCGACCATGCGCCACAGTGCAAAGATGCGTTTCAAGGCGTTCTCCTCCAAGGCTTGGGGCGTTTCGTGCTCCCTATATGGGTCGCCCAGGCCTGAACTCAATAAGAAAACGAAGAGGGCGCCTCACGCCGGCGCGCCGGGCCGCGTTGTTCTTGAAATGACGGTGGTTGCTCCCACGGCAACATCGGCATACACTGATGATTTGCATGACATTTCAAGTATGCGGCGTTACCTGATTACCATCATTCTCGCAGCTGCTCTCGTGCTTGCGTTCCAGTACCTGAAGCAGTCAGGTATTGCCTACGCTGTGATCCTTGTATTGGTTTGCGCTCCATTGATGGCGCGGCTTTGCGCACCGATTTTCATGGATTTATTATCAAGATTCATCGACTTTTCCGAAAGCTCGGCGCTCGGCGCCATGCAGGGAAGGTACTACAGCTTCGATGAGCAGCGAATTCGGTTCTTCGTCGTTAACGGCACCGTTTGGGTAGCCGAGTCCGACGTGGCTGGTATCCTGCTCCAGGCAATCACCGAGGGCGAACGACGGCAACTTGGCGGAGAGTACGGCCTCGTTCCCGGAAAAAGATTTCGCGGCTTCACGGAAGATGGGATCAAGCGGCTGCTTGCCGCACGGCTCGGTGATCGCCATGCGACGCGGCAGATAGTACGGTTCAATCATTGGCTGCAAAGCGAGGCATTTCCCAATGTTTGGCGCTTGCCCGGTTCGGGTGCCTGATCGTTCAAAAGTCGGACGGCAACTTTTATGTCGAATTTTCAGTGACGTCGACAGGCCAAATGACCTGCGCTCGTGTCTTGGCGGCCGTTTTGAACAGTCGAGTTACCGATCTTTCGTTTCTGACCGACACTAGAGTCGAGTTTTTCAACACAATAGGGCGGTAGTGGACTGTTCGGGTAGGTCTGCACCCGCCCAGAAGCGCACTGAGCTTGCCCTCAAGCCAACTCTCTGGCGCCGCGAAAAAATCACGAGCTGATTAGCTGTGGATAGGTGTAGCATGGCATTTTGGCAATCCCGCCATTTCGGAAGAAGTCTTCATGCGCTTACCCCTCGCCCGTCGCTCCGTCCGCACAAGCGCCGTCGTGCAGCGCTTGTCCACCACGGTTCTCGCGCTGTCCGTGATCGCGGCCTGTTCGACGCTGCAGTGGCGGCCTGACAGCATGGCCACTGCGCCGGTGATCGACGGTTTCGGAGTGGACGGCATGCAACCCTCCCAGGCTAACGAAGCCGCGCGCCGCCTGTTCGCGCAGGGCATGGCCCAGGTCTACGGCTTCAACGAGGTCGAAGCCATCCGCTCCTTCAAGGCCGCGCTGGCGCAAGATCCCGATTGTGCGCTGTGCGCCTGGGGTGTGGCTTATCAGATGGGGCCGAACATTAACGATACCGAGCGCCACGATCTGCGCGAGGCGCTGCGTTATGTGGACTACGCGCTCAAACACAGCGCGGGCAGTTCGGAACACGACCGGGCGCTGATCGATGCGCTCGCGCCGCGGTATGGGATGAACTCGGGCACGGAGCGCGGCGCCTTCGCCACCGTCGCGATCCAGGCGGAAATCTGCGGCGCGGCTGGGGCAAAACGGGCCGATCCACTCGACATCGTGTATGCCGAGCGCATGCGTGAGCTGGTTGCGCGCTTTCCCGGCGACCCGGATATCCTGTCCATCTACGCCGAAGCCGAGCTGGTGGCGACGCGCGCCGACTGGTGGGACCGGCGCACCGGCCGGCCGGCCGGGCGCGTTGGCGAACTGGCCGACATGCTCGAACAAGGCCTGGTGCTGCATCCCGAACACATCGGGCTGAACCACTACATGATCCACACGGTCGACGCGGTGCCGGTGGCCCGGCGCGCTGAAGCGTCGGCCGACCGACTTGGCGCGCTGGCTCCCAAGTCGCCGCATTTGCTGCACATGCCGTCCCACACTTACGCCCAGCTGGGCCGCTATGCCGACGCCACCCGCGTTAATCAGGCGGCGGTCGCCGCCGATGCGGCCATGGAACTGGAATTGAAACGCCAGAATTTCTCGGACAGCAAGGACTGGCGCGGCCACAATCTGCACTTCCAATGGTATGCCGCGTTGATGGAGGGGCGCGGTGACCTGGCGCTGTCGACCGCGCGCGCACTCGCCCTGCGCGGCAAGGGCAACAACACGTATCACGAATACCTGCGCAGCTTGCCGATGCTGACCTTGCTCCGCCTGCAGCGCTGGGACGCATTGCGCGAGGAGCCGCTGCCATCCGGCGAAAAGGGCGTCGCGGCGGTGATGGGGCAAATGGCGAGTGGCATCGCCTTGGCGCACGCGGGCCAGCGCAACGCGGCACAGGCGGCGCAAGCGCGGCTGGACCCGGCGGCCGATAAGCTTGTCAAGGAACACCCCAGCGATGGTAATGTGGACAAACTGATCCGCAGTCTGGCACGCACTGCACAGGCGCAATTGCGCGCCGAAATTGCCTTGTCCGGCCAACAGGTTGACGAGGCCCTGGCTCAGCAGCAATCGGCCGTGAGCGCCTCGTATGACGCGGAAGCCACCGAGCCGCCGACGCTGGCCAGCGGTCCGGGTTTGCGCCTGGGCGCCATGCAATTGCATGTGCGCCGCTACGCGGCGGCCGAACAGAGCTTCCGCGCCCACCTGGCGGAACATCCGGGCAATGGCTGGGCCTTGCAAGGCTTGCGCCAAGCGCTGGCGGCGCAGGGCAAGCAGAGCGAAGCACAGGTCACCGAGCGCGAGCTGGAACGCAACTGGAAGCAGGCCGACAGCGGTTTACGCTCGACGGCGCGATGAGTTCCGGCCTCAGTCCTCGTGCGCAGGCGGCGCGAACCGGTAGTCAAGGTGGGCGAACGCATGGCCGGGACTGACTGTCAGCACCTATCTTGCGGCAGGAGCGGACATGGGAAACCCAAACACTTCCGCAGCGATTTGCATGGACTTGAAAGCTTGGAATGAAAAAACTAATCTTTGCAGTATGCGTGACGTCGGCAGCCAAACTGGTCGCGGCGCAGGAGCTCCCGCCAAACCCGTATGAGAGCTGGGGAGTTTGTCCTTTCGAATGCTGTACTTATCGGGAGTGGACAGCGGACGCCGACATTCCCGTTCATGAAAAGCGTAGCGAGCAATCCCGGATCCTGTACCGTTTGCATGCCGGCGAACGTGTCGATGCCTTGACAGGCGTCGTCGTCACCAAGAATCCTGCGCCAATCCATATCGACCATGCAGTAAACGACGGTTTCACGAAAGGCAGCGAACGTCCCCTGCTATCCTTCAAGCCCGGAGACGTTATCTACATGTTGGCGCCATTAGGCGAAGGGTTCTACCTGTACTGGTACCAGGGCAAGGTCTACCGCAGCGGCATCGAGCTCGCCGCAATGCCGGGCGTCGAGGGAAATGGCATGGCGCTGACATGGTGGAAACAGGTACGGAACAAGACAGGAAAGCTTGGCTGGACTCGATCCGATCACTTTCAAAACGCTGACGCTTGCGGATAGGCGCTAATTTCACGGTAACTTACTGCTGAAGCTGGGCTTGATCCGTTAGCACCAACGTCCGGCGTTCCCAGACACACCTGCACTCAGTGAACCAACAACGCCGGAATCCGCGCCTCGGCCAGCACGGTCCGGCTAGCCCCACCCAGGCAAAGCTCGCGCATGCGGCTGTGTCCATAACAGCCCATCACCAGCAGCCCAACACCCAGCTCATCGCCCATGGACAGCAAGGCACGGCCGATGTCGCCGGCGCGGCTGGCCGAAGCGTCGCGCACCAGCACCTCGGCCCGCACCCGGTGCCGCCCCAGGAAGCCGAGCAGGTCGTCGCGCTGGGCCTGGCATTCGGCCGGGGCCAGCGCGGGTCCGGACAGCATCGCAACCGTCACCGCTTCGGCGCGCCGCAGCAGGGGCACCGAGGCGGCCATCGCGGCGGCGGCTTCGCGGCTGCCGTCCCAGGCCAGCAGCACGCGGTGGGCGAAGCCGGCGGAAGGTAGCCCTTCCCCGTGCGGGATCACCAGCACCGGGCGGGCGCTGTTCATGATCACGTAATCCGGCAGGCGCAGGACGTGGTCGGACAGCGATTCGGCCGGATCGTCCTGGCTCACCACCAGCAGGTCGGCAAAGCGCGACAGCATGGCCAGGCCGTCGTCGGCTTCGTCCATGATCAGGCGGGCATCGTGTGGCACGCCCTGTTCGCTGGCGATGGCCTCGAAGCGCCGCAGCGCCTGGCGCGCCTTGTCCGCCAGCGGATCGAAGCATTGGGCGGCCAGGGTGCCGGGGCGCATCTGGTAACCGTTCGGGAAGACGGCGCGCGACACGCCCAGCATGGCGGCACCGGTCAGGTGGGCGCCGTGTTCGCGGGCGAGCAGGGCGGCGGCGTGGATGCGCGCCGGGGCGTGGCGCGAGAGGTCGGCGTGGACCAGGATGGATTGCAGCGACATCGGCACCTCCAGAGGGAAGGAAAAGCGGAGAGGCGCGGCCTCGTCATGCGGCCGCACCCGAGGTGGCGCCGGCCGGGGAACCGGATGCGGTCCGCGCGCGGCGCGTCCGCGCATGCGCGGCGGGCCTGGCGGCGCCGGCGCGCGCTGTGGCAGGGCAAGGTCGGCGCTGATGCGGTGCAGGGACAGGATGTCCGTGAGGGCCGCCACCAGCTGGCGGGCGATGCCGAGCTCGCCTTCCTCGACCTGGGGCAGGACGTGGTGCATGGCGGCGAGGACGGCCGCATTTTCCTGGCGCTGTTCGTGCACCCGCTCCTCGAGCCGCTTGACCCTGCAGGCTTCCATCACGGTCTCTTCGTGCCGCAAATGCGACTCGACCTCCGCCACCAGCTCGACGTAGTCCTGCGCAAAGCCCTCGTCGGGCTCGCTGGCCGCGTGGGCCAGCCGCGCGCACAGATGGCGGCGCGCGTGGCGCAAAGCCGCCGAATAGATCGGCGGCGAGACGGGTGGGCGGTGCGGGGTCATCGCTGCGGCGGCCTTGGCGGCCCGTTTCAAAGCTCAATGCGCGATCAGCAGCGGAATCCGGGCGCGTTCGAGCAGTTCGCGGGTGGTCCCGCCCAGCATCCACTCGCGGTAGCGGCTGTGGCCGAAGGCGCCGGCCACCATCAGCCCGGCGCCGCTGGCGCCCGCCAGCGCGCACAGGGTGTCGCCGGTGGTGGCGCGGGTGTGTTCGACCACGACCTCGACCTTGGCGCCGTGGCGGGCGAGCCAGAGCGCCATGTCGGCACCCGGCTGTTCGCCATGGAAATCGGAGAGCGTGTCGGGATTGATCACCACCAGCCTGACGATCGCGGCGTGGACCAGCAGCGGGAGGGCGGAAGTGATCGCGCGCAGCGCCTGCATGCCGCCGTCCCAGGCGGCGACCACGGTGCCGGGTATCGGCTCGCCCTGGTAATTGCGCGGCACCACCAGCACCGGCCGCACGCCGCGCAGGGCCACGTGGGCGGGCAGGCCGCGCACTCGCGCCGGTCCGCCGGGTTCGGAATCGCTGTCCTGGCTCAGCACCACCAGGTCGGCATAGCGCGACTGCAGCAGCAGGGCGTAGCGCGGATCGTCTTCGATGAGGCGGGCGTCGAGCGATTCCACCCCGAGGCGGGCGGCAAGCTGCCTGAATTCCTCGAGGTGGCGGGCGGCGGTATCGCGCAGCGCCTGGAAGTCGTCGCCGACCACCGGCGCCGCCATCGACCCGGTCAGCAGGCTGTAATCCATCCAGGAGATACCGGTGGCGCCGCTGCCGACCAGGTGAGCGCCGTACTTGACGGCGAGCAGGGCGGCGGCGCGCAGCCGGCTTTCCTGGCCGGTGCCGCCATCGATGTGGACGACGATGGTTTTATACATGGCCGAACCCTCCAATGCGGTACGGGTCACTGTATTCCTTGCCGCCGCCGCTGTCAAAGCCCTGCGGTGTCAGGCAGGGCGGAACATCTTGAACAGCTGTTCCGGGCCGACCGTGAAATAGTCGGCCGGGCCGCCGCCGCGCAGGATGGGCTGGGCGGCCGCGGTATCGTAGATCCCGTCCTTCAGCAGCGCGCGGTCGATGTGCACGCCGACCACCTCGCCCAGCACCAGCCAGGTCGGCACCTTGCCGCCGTCGGCGCCCTGCAGCTGGATCAGCTGGCTGAGCCGGCATTCCATCGACACCGGGCTCTCGGCCACGCGCGGCGGCGCCACCACGCGCGAGGGCGCCGGCGTGAGGCCGGTCAGCGCGAACTCGTCGGACTCCGGCGGGACGGCGGCGCAGCTCAGGTTCATCTGTTCCGACAGCGGCCGGGTTGCCAGGTTCCAGCAGAACTCGCCCGTCTCTTCGATATTGCGGAGCGTGTCCTTGTAGCCGATGCTGGCGAAGCCGACGATCGGCGGGACGTAGTTGAAGGCGTTGAAGAAGCTGTAGGGCGCCAGGTTGAGGACGCCGGCCCCGCTGCGCGAGGATATCCAGCCGATCGGACGCGGGCCGACGATGGCGTTGAAGGGATCGTGCGGCAGGCCGTGGCCGGCGCGCGGTTCGTAGAAATGCATTGCCTGGCTCATGCAAACTCCATGCGGAAAGCCGAACGATAACCCATCCGCGCACGCCTTGCCGCCGGGACTGGCATAATCCCCTGATCCACATTGCAACAATACAAGCGAAAGGAAGCGAGATGGTTCTGGAAAGTGCGGAAATCCTGGTCAAGGAAGGCATGGAAGAAAGCTTCGAGGCAGGCGTGCGCGCGGCCGCGCCGCTGTTCCGGCGTGCGCAGGGCTGCACCGGCATGCGCCTGCAGCGCGGCATCGAGAACCCGCGCGCCTACCGCCTGCTGGTGCAGTGGAACACGCTGGAAGACCATACCGTGCATTTCCGCGGCAGCGAAGACTTCAAGGAATGGCGCCGCCTGGTCGGCGACTGCTTCGACGGCGCGCCGAACGTGACGCACCTGAGCGGCGTCCTCGAGGCGTTCTGAGCGGCGGCCTGCGCCGTGCGCAGCGTGAACCGCATTTCTGCCACCATACATTGATCGACTATACAAGGATGACACCATGAGCACCGAAAGCAGCCTCGACAGCGGACTCCAGGAACCCGGCAAGGACGCGCAACTGCGCGCCGACGCCCTCGATTACCACCGCTCGCCGGTACGCGGCAAGATCGAGGTCGTGGCCACCAAGCCCCTGTCGAACCAGCGCGACCTGTCGCTGGCCTATTCGCCGGGCGTGGCCTATGCCTGCGAGGAGATCGCCGCCGACCCGGCCATGGCCGCCGAGTACACCTCGCGCGGCAACCTGGTCGCCGTGATCTCGAACGGCACCGCCGTCCTCGGCCTGGGCAATATCGGCCCGCTGGCCTCCAAGCCGGTGATGGAAGGGAAGGGCTGCCTCTTCAAGAAATTCGCCGGTGTCGACGTGTTCGACCTCGAACTGGCCGAGAACGATCCGGACAAGCTGATCGAGGCGATCGCGATGCTGGAGCCGACCGTGGGCGGCATCAACCTCGAAGACATCAAGGCGCCGGAGTGCTTCTACATCGAGAAGAAGCTGAGCGAGCGCATGAACATCCCCGTCTTCCACGACGACCAGCACGGCACCGCCATCATCTCCAGCGCGGCCCTGCTCAACGCCCTGAAGGTGGTCGGCAAGGACATCGCCACGGTCAAGCTGGCCGCCTCGGGCGCCGGCGCCGCCGCCATTGCCTGCCTCGACATGATGGTGAGCATGGGCGTGAAGCGAGAGAATATCTGGGTGACCGACTCGAAGGGCGTGATCTGGCGCGGCCGAGACTCCAACATGGAAGCGAACAAGGCGCGCTACGCCCAGGATACCGATGCCCGTACCCTGGCCGACATCGTCAGGGGCGCCGACGTCTTCCTCGGCTGCTCGACCGCCGGCGTGCTGACCGGCGAGATGGTCAAGACCATGGCCGACCGCCCCGTGATCCTGGCGCTGGCGAATCCGGAGCCGGAGATCCGTCCGGAAGTGGCGAAGGCCGCGCGTCCGGACTGCATCGTCGCCACCGGCCGTTCGGACTATGCGAACCAGGTCAACAACGTGCTGTGCTTCCCCTACATCTTCCGCGGCGCCCTCGACTGCGGCGCGACCCGCATCACCGAAGAGATGAAGCTGGCCTGCGTGAGCGCCATCGCCGAGCTGGCCGAGGCCGAGCCGAACGACGCCGTGGCGGCCGCCTATGCCGGCCAGGATTTGCGCTTCGGTCCCGACTACATCATCCCGAAGCCCTTCGATCCGCGCCTGATCGCGGCGATCGCGCCGGCGGTGGCCGCCGCGGCCGAGCGCTCCGGGGTGGCCACCCGTCCGATCGAGGACATGGACGCCTACCGCGAGCGGCTGGCCGCGATGATCTACCACACCAGCTTCTTCATGCGGCCGGTGTTCGCCAAGGCGCGCGCGCTGAGCAGGCCCGATCCGCGCAAGGTCGCGTATGCGGACGGCGCCAATCCGCGCGTGCTGCGCGCCGCCCAGACCGTGATCGACGAGAACCTGGCGAAGCCGGTGCTGATCGGCCGCGCCAGCGAGGTCGAAGAGGGCATCCGCGCCGCCGGCCTGCGCATGCAGCGCGACCGCGACTACGTGTTGGTCGAGTGTGCCGAAGATGCCACCGCGCGCGGCACCGCCATGCTGGCCGCCGGCGAAGTCGACGCCCTGATCTGCGGTATGCAGGGCAGCTACGACAGCCACCTGGAGCACGTGCGGCGCGACATCGGCCTGGCCCCGGGCGCCTCGGTGATGGCGGCGATGAATGCGCTGGTGCTGGACAAGCTGACCCTGTTCATCGCCGACACCTATGTCAACGACCAGCCTTCGGCAAGCGAGCTGGCGGAGATCGCGCGCCTGGCGGCGAGCGAGCTGCAGCAGTTCGGCCTCGAGCCGAAGGTGGCGCTGCTTTCGCATTCGATCTTCGGCTCCTCGAACCGCCCGTCGGCGCAGCGCATGCGCGAGGCGCGCGAGATCCTGGCGAAGGATGCGCCGCAGCTGAACGTGATCGGCGAAGTGCACGGCGACGCCGCGCTGGACGAAGACATCCGCGCCATCTACCTGCCGCCGGGCCAGGCCAGCTTCGAGGGCAGCGCCAACCTGCTGGTGGCGCCCTCGCTGGACGCCGCCAACATCCTGTTCAACGTGCTGAAGGTCTCGTCGGGCAAGGGCGTGACGGTGGGACCGATCCTGCTGGGCGCGGCGAAATCCGTGCACATCCTCAGCCCCAGCGCCACCGTGCGCCGTATCGTCAACATGACGGCGCTGGCCGTGGCAAACGTCAGGTAATGACGCGCCGCACCGGTCGTGCACCGCTTCCGGTGTGGGATTCGGTGACTTTTCGTGGGTGAGCCGAATGCTAGAGTCGATGGCGACCATCGACCTGGAGGCTCATCCACATGAAGATTGCAGCACTGTTCCTCGCGTCGCTTGCCGCCAGCGCGGCGGCAAGCCCGATCGACCTGACCCTGGTGGACGGCACGCGGGTTCACATCGAGGATGCGGCCTGCGGCCGTACGTCCGTCTGTAACGCCGGATCGGCCCGGCTCCTGGGCGGAAAAGGCCGGGCCACACGCTACGTCTCGTCGATCACGGTCGCCACCGGCAGCCGTTCCTATGCCCTGGACGTGAGCGACATGGTCGACCCGCTGTTCGGAACGGCCAGGACGAACTTCAGCGGCTTCTGCTACGACGACCGCAACTGCGGCTTCCGCGCCGTGTTCGGCGACGCCGGCGGCAGCTATGCCGCCGAATGGCAGGTCATCGAGGGAAAACCGGTACGGACGGTCTTCAGCGGCAGCGGCGACCTGGTCCAGTTCTTCCTGGCGAACCCAGTGCCGCCCAGGTACGAATGATCGCGCTCAGGTCGAGAGCACGGTGTAGACCTTCTTCCCGCCGATGGTGACGTCGCGCACCGGCGGGATCTCGGAGCGCGGCGCCGGGCCGTTGGCGGTCTTGTGGCGGGAGGCTTCGGCGCTGTTCGACATGAAAGCGGGAATAGTACCCCGGCACTATTCCCTCCATGTCGGTTGACACCGTAAGTGAAAAAGCGGGTATTGATTACACAGCGTTTTTTCACGTTCTTCGCCACACCTACGTACGCGATGTGACGAAGAAAATGAAATATGTCTGTAGGCGTGACGTAGATAATGAAATTTTAGCGACGACCGACGCTGAGCTTGGATGGACCGCTTACGGCCCCAAAGCGGCAGTTTCGCAGCAATCGCATCACCCCTCCTTAAAGCCGGGTTCCCACGACAAATCGAGGACGGACAGAATTAAAGTGTATTTTTAACAACACATTGCGAAGCGTGCAGAGGTGTTGCACAGATGTTTGATAGACTGTGTCTAGCTGGAAATCGGATTGTGTCCTTGTGTGACAGTGTCGTGATTTTCATTTTGATACCAGCGGCAGAGCACCTGACGACAGGAGGGGTTCATTATGCTACGGTGGCTTGCAAACTTGATTTCTCATAACGCTCCTACGCCTGAGAAACACGCAAAACGGGCGCTCAACGACCTGCGCATGGAGTTGTATCAATCCGAGCAACATTTGATGGAAATGCAGTTACGTGCAGATTACTACCGGGCTCGTATCGCTTTCCTGGAAGAAGTAACCAAGAAGGGAATCGAGCAGGTATCTGACCAGCGCAAACGCCAACAGGAAGCTTCTCAGGCACTGCGACCCGGACTCAAGCTCACGGCAGCGCAATAGCGCCGAATCCGCAGCAAGACAAGGCCGCGCGGCAGATCGACATTCACGATCTTCGTTGTCATCGTGCGGCCCCTCTCCCTGCTGGCAGCGATCCCGAACAGGGACTGCGAGCGAGGCGTCCCACTGACTGCCCAACGCATAAACGCCCGGATGCTGGGGCCGCCCGGCCTGGTGTATTTCCTTCTCAAAGCCGTACGTGTCCGAGTTTGTTATCAGGGCAGGAAGAGGATTGTTAGGCGATCTTAAACTGCTAAATGCGTAGGATAGCTCTCTGAATGGGCTCGGAAAGTGTAGAGGGCTCGCCGTCCGCCATCGACCGAGAGCGACCTGTCGTACTCGACTAAAAGTGAATACTTGGCGCCAGAGTCTTAACGGGTCTGCCATTTATGTTCGATTCGTGCGCGAACGTGTGCATCAAACCATCCCGAAAAGCAGAATTTCCGGGATGGTTATTACCGTCCTGACTGCGTCGGCTAGTTGGTGGCTTCACACTTCTTCATAAAGGAAGACTTGGAAGCCCCAGCTAGCGGCTTACCGTTCTTGTCGACTGCTTTCGCGGCGCACGCGACTGCCTTATCACCACTTGCGGCTGACGCTTCGCACTTCTTCATAAAGGCGTTTTTAGCCGCTCCTGCGAGCGGCTTGCCGTTCTTGCTAACCGCTTTTGCTTCGCAACTGGCAGCACTAGGTGCCGCTGCCGTATTTGTTGTTGACGAAGCTGAGGTTTGCGCAAATGCCATGTTTGCAAAAAATAAAATCCCAGCAACAGCGAAGGCAGATTTACTCATCACATGCTCCATAAAAGTAATAAAGCAGCATCAAACAAGGGTACTTACTTTCTGGCCTTTAACTCCGCCATTGCAGCCGTCTCCTTTGCCGCGGCTTCTTTTTTACATGCCGACTTTTCCGCGCCCTTCATCGATTTGCAAGCCGCTAACGCAGCCTTCTTATCAGCACGGATCTGCTTTTTCTCAGCTTTGATGTCGGCTTTGCTTTCAGCCATCGGCGCCGCGGCAGTAGCGGCGGGCGTAGTTGCCGGCGGAGCAGTCATCGTCGAATGAGTTGCGGGCACCGGCGTCGTTGCCGGGGCAGTAGTCTGGCCAGAGGCGAACGCTGCGCTGGAAGCCATAAATAACAAGACGCTTGCAATTTTCAGTGTCGATTTCATGGGTATCTCTCCGGTTGGTCCGCTAGTGCGAGCAGATCGCTCTCCGCCATAACGCCGGCTCAGGCCGCCCGGTTGACCTATCGGTCTTTTCCGACTGTGATTTACGATTTGGCTGGTTGTAAGGTAACTGGCAGCCAATGTCCCGTAGCGTGCAGATTCTGCCGGATAGTGGACTTTCTGCTACGTCTGCTTCCAACCCGTTGTTGACTGTCATGCTGACTTGTCGAACGTCTGCAATAAAGTCCTTACCCGGTAGCGGTGGCAGCTGCGATGATGCCCATAATCCAGCTAACGCGGTCTGATTGTTTCGCGGTCTCGATCTGACCGAATGGCGACATCGTTGCAGGTTACTAAGGCGATGACCTTCACTGTACGCGACGGCCATCGCTTGGCAGTCCGATTCATCAATAGCAAACAATCGACTTGCCTGTGGAGGAAACTTCGCACTGGCCAGTAATGAGGCCCCATGCAACCGTAGCCACGTCGACTACTTTGTCCACTATTTTGTTGCCGCCAACAACAGCGGCCATTGCTTTCTGGTCCAGTTCTTCAACGACGGCCAGGTCTTTGATCGTAATGGTAGTCATTGCAATTCTCCATCAGGTTAAATATGGGTTAGGTTTGCCTTGTCGGCGGTTTGTGAATCGTTCGGTCCACGCCTCCATCAATGCAATGACCATGCCAGGTGTGAAGCGCAGAGCGGTAATGCGTTCCAAGCCATTGAAAAGTATTGAATTTCCCCTGAATGTGTTCGGTCGTGACGAACACAATGCAGGCCTAAGTTCGCCACCACACAACACCTCCGGCGGCGTTACCTGATCGCTGGTTGCGAAAGATTCAAGGTCTGAAAGGCGGCCACAAGGCTGCCTTTTGTCGTTTGTCCACGAAACCCACAGTTCGCTACAAATCTGAAGCGGACCTTCGGTTCGAATATTCGACAGGCCGGTTCTGGCCCGATAGCAGCCTACCGCGACCGGCAGCATCCGATCCAGAGCAGACTCCCAGACCTTGCCGAGCGACGATGCACGTCACCGCTTGATCTTTGTCGCTAAAGTACGGCCTCGGCTCTCGGCCACTACATCCGCTTCGAGCCAAACTGTCGGTTTGGCATTCAATAAGGACACCGGATTGGGATACAAGCTGAACTGAATCGACTTGGGCTTACCGGTTATTCAAATATCCCCTCTGGAATCCGCTAATGGTTGCGGCCCGCAATTTCTGGACAGAGAGGAACAGTATCTGGCGGCACGATACTAACGCTTGCTAAATGTACGGCAAGCGTTGCTTGCCCAGCAAAAAAATGGCTCTGCACGAGCCATTTTTCATCAACCGCGTCAGAAAAATTTTCGCGGCTCAGTCGACATGACCTCGTTCGCCGCGGTGGCTCTTTTCATTGCGGTGGTCGTCCAGGAAAGTCGGTGGCAGATGCCAGATGCGCTTAGCGGCCGGCAAAGTTGAGCTTGCAAGTGGTCCAAGCGATTATGCATGCGGCATAAGCAAACTCTCCTGGTCCGGGCTTACTCGACCCAGCTGTAACCGTCGCGCGCCAGCAGCGCGAAGGATTCCGCCGGACCCCAGGAGCCGGCCGCATAGGCGTGCGGCTTCTCGCCCAGCGTGCCCCAGCCTTCGATGATCGGGTCGGCCCATGCCCAGGCCGCCTCCAGTTCGTCGCGGCGCATGAAGTGGGTCAGGCGGCCGCGCACGACGTCGATCAGCAGGCGCTCGTAGGCTTCGGCGCGGCGCTGCTGGAAGGCCGATTGCAGGTCGAGGTTCAGCGCCACCTGCTGCATGTGCATGCCGCTGCCGGGTTCTTTCGCCATCAGCTGCAGCTTGATCGCTTCCTCGGGCTGCAGCTCGATCACCAGGCGGTTGGCGACGCCGCCCGGGGCATCCGGGAACAGCGGGAACGGCGGGTTGGTGAACTCGACCACGATCTTCGAGGAGCGGCGCTGCATGCGCTTGCCGGTGCGCAGGTAGAACGGCACCTTGGACCAGCGCCAGGTGTCGATGAAGGTGCGCAGGGCCACGAAGGTTTCGGTCTTGCTGTCCGCGGGGACGTTCTTCTCCTCGTGGTAGCCCGGCACTTCCTGGTTGCCGCTGACGCCGCGGGTGTACTGGCCGCGCACGGTGTCGCGCGCGATGTCGGCCAGGCTGAAGCGGCGCAGCGAGCGCAGCACCTTCAGCTTCTCGTCGCGCACGGCGTCCGCGTTCAGCGAGGTCGGCGGCTCCATGGCGACGATGCACAGCAGTTGCAGCAGGTGGTTCTGGACCATGTCGCGCATCGCGCCGGCGCCGTCGTAGAAGCCGGCGCGGCTGCCGACGCCGACTTCCTCGGCCACCGTGATTTGCACGCTCGAGATGTTCGGCGCGCGCCACAGCGGTTCCAGGATCGAGTTCCCGAAGCGCAGCACCATCAGGTTCTGCACGGTTTCCTTGCCGAGGTAGTGGTCGATGCGGTAGATCTGCGATTCCTCGAAGTGCTTGCCGACCGCTTCGTTGATCTCGATCGCTGAAGCGAGGTCGGTGCCGAGCGGCTTTTCCAGCACGACGCGGGCGTTGGCGTCGACCAGGCCGGCGGCGGCCAGCTTTTCGCAGATGGTGGTGAACAGCGAGGGCGCGGTCGACAGGTAGAACACGCGCTGGGCGCCGGCGCGCGAGGCGCTCGCCAGGGCGCTGAAGTCCGTGGCCTGCTGGACGTCCAGGCGGACGTACTCGAGCAGTTGCAGGAAGCCGTCCCAGGTCTTCTCGTTGAAATTGGCTTCGGCGATGAAGGAGCGCGAATGCTCTGCCACGTGGGCCAGGTAGGCGTGGCGGTCGTAGTCCTGGCGGCCGGTCGAGATGATGCGGGTCGAGGCCGGCAGGTTACCGTGGAGGTAGGCCATGTACAGGGCCGGCAGCAGTTTGCGCATCGCCAGGTCGCCCATGCCACCGAAGATGGTCATGTCGAGGGGGAGGCCGGTATCCGATTCTGTCGAGAGGGTCATGTCTTGTGCGGTCAAATGTTTTGAAGGAGGCGCTGGGCCGGCAAGCCCCATACGGTAGCAGAAGGGCGGAAGACGCGCTCGCCCGGGCCGGCTTTTGGCCTGGCGGCGGAGCGTGCCTGATCCATATCGTGAATTTTACCTAGCTTACAATCTGGAGGCGAATTAGGGAATCCTCCCATGCCGCCATGACCCAGGCGACGCAAGCGTATCGATGAGGAGACTGCTGTGATTTGTTGCTTGCTGAAGCATGTTCCGGCGCGCGCCTGAGGCCGCGGGTCTTGGCTTGGCCACCGCCGGCCTGACCGCGGTGGCGATGCTGGCCTTCGCCGCCAATTCCCTGCTGTGCCGCTTCGCCCTGCAGCAGGACCACATCGATCCGGCCGGCTTCGGCGCGGTGCGGCTGCTGGCCGGGGCGCTGGTGCTGGCCTGCGTGATGCGGGCGAAGCGGCAGCCGCTGGGCGCGGGCGGGGACTGGCGCTCGGCCGCGCTGCTGTTCGCCTACGTTGCGCTGTTTTCCTTCGCCTATGTGTCGCTGGCCGCCGGCACCGGGGCCCTGATCCTGTTCGGGACGGTGCAGCTGACCATGCTTGGCGTGGGCCTGCTGCGGGGCGAGCGCTTCGCGCCGGCCGGCTGGCTGGGCCTGGTGCTGGCGATGGCCGGCCTGGTGGTCCTGCTGCTGCCGGGCGCCGCCGCGCCATCGCCGCTGGGCGCGCTGCTGATGGCGGGCGCGGGCGCGGCCTGGGGCGGCTATTCGCTGCGCGGGAAGGGTGCCGCCGATCCGCTGGCCGCAACTTTCGCCAGCTTTCTGCGTGCGGCGCCGCTGGGCTTGCTGCTGGCGCTGCTGTTCGCCGGGCGCCTGCATGCGGACGCGCGCGGCGTGTGGCTGGCGATCGCCTCGGGCGCCATCACCTCGGGCCTGGGCTATGTGGTGTGGTATGCGGCGCTGCGACGCCTGAGCGCGCTGAGGGCGGCGGTGGTGCAGTTGTCGGTGCCGCTGATCGCCACCGCGGGCGGCGCGCTGCTGCTGGGCGAGGCGTTCACCTTGCGGCTGGGCGTGTCGGCGCTGGCGATCCTGGGTGGAATCGCACTGGTGCTGGGCAGCCGTGCCGGGCGCGGGAGCGCTTGACCGCTCTTTTTTCGGGGATTTGCAACTAACCGACAATGTGCGCCAAACAAACGAAAAAACAGCAAGCAGGCAGCCGGGGCGGCTGCCTGCTTGCCTGGATAGCGGATCCGGCGGATCCAGCCGATCGCCGGGTCCCGCCGGACTCAGTGCAGACCGATGATCTTGCCCACGCCCGGCCCGCCGTCCAGCTTCCAGCTCAGCTTGCCATCCCCCGCCGCCAGCGCGGCCGGCACCTGGACCTGCATCTCGAAGCTGACGCTGGCATTCGCCGGAATCTGCCCGCCGGCCGCGCCGCAGTCCAGGCGCTGGGTGCTGTCGACGGCCTTGCCGTCCGCGTACAGCGATTGCGTGTAGGCCGGGCAGGCCGCCAGCGAGACCGGGGACGCGGTCGGATTGCTCAAGGTCACGGTGTAGCGCAGGGTGCCGCCGCGGCTGGCCTCGTCCGGCGCGCTCAGGCTGCCCGTCAGCTGGCTGAGCGCACCGGCAGCCTTCATCGCCGCCGCCCGCGCCGCGCCTTCGCCCTGGACGCGATCGAAGCGCAGCACGGTGGCGCGGCCGCACAGGGTGTCGATGTGGACGCCGTCCAGGGCCTTGATCCCGCCGCCGGCCAGGGCCAGTTGCAGGCGGCGGCTGACCCGGCGTGCCGGCTTGTTGGCGGCTTCGCAGCTGCCCGGCGTGCCGAGCAGGACGACGGCTTCCTCGCCGGGAGCGAGTTCGATGCGGCTGCTGGCCAGCTGCGGCGCCTGCTCGCTGGCACCGACCGTTTGCGGCGCTTCGCTGGCGGGCTGCAGCTGCAGCCCGGGAAAGCCGGGCAGGGCGCAGGCTTCGCTGCCGGTGTTCAGGATGCGGATCTCCTGGGTTGCCTGGCCGCGCCAGGCGCCGGCCGCGCCGGCGCTGACCTGGACGTCGGCGGCGGCGCAGAGACGTGCGGCGGCCGGGGCGGCATGGGCGCCCGGCGCCGCGGCGAGAACTGCCAGCGCGATGGCGGATGGTGGAAGTGAAAAGCAGCTTGGCATGGTGGCGCTCCTGGATGGCATCGATAAGTGGACGGTCAGTTGCATACGCTGGCGGAATTCAGGCCGCCGGTCGGGGCCAGTGGTCCGTTGGCGCAGTTGCTGTCGATGTTCAGGGTCACGCCGCCATAGGTCTCGTTGTGGTCGCCCTGGTACTGCTTGAGGCGCTGGTGGCTCGACCATGAGCTGCCGGCGATGCAGGACAGGGTCGAGGTCGACGGATTGCCGTCCCAGTTCGCGGCCCAGATGAATTGCGGCGGACGCGCCATGGTGGCGAGGTCGCTGAACCAGGTATTGCAGGCCGAGCCATAGACGCCGGAGGCCTGGGCCGGCGCCACCGCCAGCTGGTCCACCCAGCCCTGCAGGAACTGCTTGACCGCGGCCTTGCAGGACGCGTCGTTGGAATAGCCTTCCATGTCGTACACGACCGGCGTGCCGGCCGCATTGTTGGTCACGCCGAGGGCGATCAGGGCATTGTAGGCCTTCAGGGCTTCGTCCTTGCCCTGCTGGTAGGCGGTGGCGGTGTCGTAGCTGATGCGGCTGGAGAAGGTGGTGCAGGGCGCCTGCGGGCCGACCCAGATCAGCGAATGGCGCCAGCCCTGGCTGTTGGTGGTGTTCATCCAGGTGGCGGTGAGGTTAGGCTGCGAACAGGCCCGCACCGCGCCGCCGATGTAGACGCCGACGAAGCTCCACGGCGTATTCGTCCACCAGGCCTGCATCTGCGAGGTGGACGGGGCGGCGCAGCTGTCGAAGCCCTTGCCGTTGAATGCGGCGCCGGCGCCGGGATAGGCCTCGGCGGATGGCGCGGCGAAAAGGGCTGCGGCGAACAGGGCCGGCAGCAGCGCGGCGGGCGCCTTGCGGGGCAGGGTTGGCATCGAATGCTCTCCTTGGTGGTGGTGTGGCGGGGCGGCGGCCCCGGCTCAGGCATGGCCGGGATGGCGGCGCAGGAAGTTCGAGAAGGACTCCACCGGCCCGTCCAGGAATTCCGGGTCGAGCGGGAACATGGCCCAGTAATACAGCTCGCGGCCGTGGCAGCTCTGGGCCGGCGCAGTGTAGCGGTGCCATTCCTTGTGCCGCACCGGCGAATACATGCCGTCGCCGTCGCTGAAGTTCGGCACCACGCGGCGCTGGCCGAGCGCTTCCAGCAACGAGGCCGGGGCGCCGCCGTCGAGGGCGATCTCGAAGTGGGCGTTCATGCTCTGCTCGGTCTCGACGGCCAGCAGCCAGGGGCGGGCATCGCGGTCGTACATCAGGAAGCCGGGAGGGGTCTTGAACAGGTAGTGCTCGACGATCTTGTGGCGCGCGCCCAGCTCGCGCACCAGGCCGCAGATGGCGGGATCGTTGACGAAGCTGAAATCGTGCAGCGAGAGCAGCATGCGCAGCGCTTCCGACTGGGCCAGGAAGAAGCCCTCCTGCAGATGGGTGAGTTCTTCCTCCAGGCGGTCGAGGGCGTGGGCGTCGCTCTTGCGCACGTAGCGGTCGATCAGGCCGCGGTTGAAGGCTTCGATCGCGACCCGCTCGTCGGCGACCCCGGTCAGCAGGATCTTCCGGCACGGCAGGTCGCGCACCGCCTCGCAGAACTGGATCCCGTCCATGCCCGGCATCGCGTAGTCGACCACCAGCACCGAGGGCGTCAGGAAGCGCTGGGCGTGGCGGCGGATGCCGCATACCTGCTCGACGTGCAGGGCGATGTTGTAGGGCTGGGGCGCGAAGGTATAGGTGTCGACGCTGGGCGACAGCAGTCCGGCCAGGGCCGCGGGCGCGGCGCCGTGCTGGCGCAGCCAGGCGGTGGCGGCGGTGGTGTCGCTGAAGCCGATGCTGGGGAAGCTCGGGCCGAGCTGGAAGCGCAGGCTGTGCAGGAAGCTGGGACTGTCATCCACGAGGACGGTCATGGTGGGATGCTGGTAGATCGGCAGGTTCATGCTAAGCCTCGTTGACTCGTTCGACTCGGTCGTTGATTGCACGGGGAGGACGCGGCGTCGTGGACGCGTCGGCGGCGCGCCGCGCCGGCGGGAACTCCAGCGCGAACACCGTGTACAGGTCCTCGCGCGAGCGGCAGCGGATCTTGCCGTGCCAGGCATGCACGATGTCCTTGCACAGCGCCAGGCCGATGCCGGCGCCGGTGTTCGCCGGGTAGGAATAGAAGCGCTCGAAGATGTAGGGCAGCTGGCGCGCCGGGATGCCGCAGCCGCTGTCCATCAGCAGCAGGCGCGGGCGCTTGCGGGCGCCGTCGACGATGATCCGCACTTTCCCCTTGCCGGCGCGCTGCAGGGCCTTCAGGGCATTCCGGAGCAGGTTGAGCAGCACCACCGAGGCCAGTTCCTGGCGTCCGCGGAAGGCGAAGTCGCTGCGCACCACCACGCTCACCAGGCGCCGCTGCTCCCCGCTGACGAAGGGATAGCGGCCGATCACGCCGTTCACCAGCTCGGCCATCGATACCCGCTCGTTGGGCGCCAGTTGCTGGTTCATGGCCGCTGCCGACATCAGGAACAGGTCGATCATCTGGTTCATGTGGCGCACCTCGAAGCCGATCCGCTCCAGCGCTTCCGGCACGCCTTCTTCCGCGCCCGGTATCGCCCTGGCGATCCCGCGCACGTTGGCGGAGATGCTGATCAGGGGCGTGCGCAGTTCGTGCGAGACCATCGCCAGCGCCTGCGCCATGCCGGCCAGCTTCTCGCTCGCCAGCAGCCGGCGCCCGATCTTGGTAAGGGCCACGATCACGATCGTGAAGACGTAGATCGGCGCCTGCTCCAGCACCAGCGGCAGGGCGTGGAAATCGCCGCTCGCGTTCGGATCGCCCAGCACCACGTACAGCAGGCAGGCGGCCAGCGCGCCGGCGCTGCAGGACAGCAGCGCCCACAGGGAATCGAACTGGAACAGCAGGATCAGCGCCAGCAGCAGCGATTCGCCCCACACTGCCGAGCCGTGGTTCATCAGGAACATGTAGCTGAAAAAGAAGGGCATCACATAGGTGACGCTGATGAACTCATAGGGACGGAGCCAGTTTCGCTTGATTTTGCGCGGGAACAATAATGCTGGAAGGCATAGAACAAAACCGAGTATCCGCAGGCCCGGGCTCTCGAACTTTTGTGGGAACCACATTGTCCAGATGAGGTAGTACGCCGGCATGCCGATGCAGCCGACCCATGCGAGGAAATGCAGCCGCACCACGGCATGCTCGTGCAGCTGGTCCTGGCGCAGCAGCCACGCCAGCAAGGCGGGGCGGGTCAGCCGATAACGCATCCTGATCGGCGCACTGATGTTCGCGATGCTCCTGTACAGCAGATTCTTCACTCGGCAACTCCCGGTCGTCGACCGTCTGTTTTCGATCCTTGTCACTTAACAATTGATCTCACGCAATTGTTGGTTGAGCTTGAAGGAAACTGCTCAGTTCAGATTGATCTCGGTCAAGAGTGCGTCGAGAAGCCGAGCCGAATTTTTGCGTATGGACACAATGAAATTTTTCCTGGAGATAAAAAAATGACACTACTGACCAAAGCCCAAAACCATGTCCGCCCCGCAGCCCTGCGCATGCCCGCCTTCGTCACCCGCCGGATGGACGAACACCACGTGAACCGGATCGAACAGCTCATGGGCGGCGAGCACGTCCATGTGTGGAAGCGCCAGGGACCCGGCGCGGTCATGTTGGCCGGTAACGATTACCTCTGCCTGGCGAACGAACCGGCGCTGCTCCAGGCCCAGGTGCGCGCCCTGCAGGGCAAGGCCGGGCAGAACCTGATGTCGGCCGTCTACCTGCAGGCCGGCAGCCGGCAGCACCGGCTGGAAGAGAAGTTCGCCGACTTCATGGGCGCCCAGCAGACGGTGCTGGCGCAATCCGGCTGGGCCGCGAACGTCGGGCTGATGCACAGCATCGCCGAGCCGGGCGTGCCGGTCTACCTCGACATCATGGCGCATGCCTCACTGTGGGACGGGGTCCAGCTGGGCGGGGCCAGGGCCGTGCCCTTCCTGCATAACAATATGGAGCACTTGCAGCGCCAGTTGAACAAGCACGGCGCCGGCGTGATCGTGGTCGACGCCCTGTACAGCACCGACGGCAGCCTGGCGCCGCTGCACGAGGTGCTTGCCCTGGCCGAGAAGACCGGCAGCGTGCTGGTGGTCGACGAATCGCATTCGCTCGGCACCCACGGTCCGCGCGGCGCCGGCCTGGTGATCGCCGCCGGACTGGAAGACCGCGTGCACTTCCGTACCGCCTCGCTGGCCAAGGCCTTCGCCGGCCGCGCCGGCATCATCACCTGTTCGAGCCGCTTCAAGGGCTACTTCCTGTCGGAGTCGCGCCCGGCGATCTTCAGCTCCTGCCTGCTGAACCACGAGCTGGCCTGGTTCGACGCCGCCATCGATTTCGTCGAGCAGGCCGACGTCCGCCGGGCCGGCCTGCGCCGCATCACCGAGGAAGTGCGCAGCGGCCTGGAACGGCTCGGCTACTGCGTCGACGAGGGCAGCGAGCAGATCATCGCGCTCGAAGTGGGCACCGAGCCGAAGACCCTGGTGCTGCGCAAGGCGCTGGAAAACCGCGGTATCCAGGGCGCGGTGTTCTGCGCCCCGGCCACGCCCAAGAACCGCGCGCTGGTGCGCCTGACCCTGAACTCGGGCATGACGAAGCGCGAGATCGCGAAGCTGCTGGACGCCTGCGCCGACATGCGCGACGAGGTCGACCTCGAGAACTGGACCTCGACCGTTCGCCGGCGCCGCGTGCACTGACTCGGAAGGCCAGGAAGTTGGCTCCTAAAGGCAGGCACAAAATCGTGGAGGGCTGACGCTTTCGCTTACGCTTATACAAAAGACAAGAAGGAGACAAGCGTGAGCGACAAATACAGGCTCGTTGGGCCGATCTACGACTGGCTGAGTGCCTTCTACAGCGGGAAGTCGATCCACAAGTGCAAGGTGGCGATGCTCGATCGCCTGCAGCCGGGCGACCGGGTGCTGTTCGCCGGCGTCGGCCACGGCAGGGATGCGGTCTACGCGGCGGGCCGCGGGGCCGAGGTCACCGTGGTCGACCTGTCCGAGACCATGCTGAGGAAGTTCCAGGCCAACCTGGCGAAAGAGGGCGTGCAGGTCTCGATCCGCCAGGTCCACAGCGACATCATGCAGGTGGAGGAGTACGAGCGCTACGACATGGTGGTGGCCAACTTCTTCCTCAACGTCTTCCACGAGGACATGATGGTGAAGGTGCTGCAGCACCTGATCCGCCTCGGCCGGCCGGGCGCGCGGGTGGTGGTGGGCGACTTCTCCTTCCCGACCGGGAACGTCCTGAGCCGGCTGGTGAAGACCCTGTACTGGTATGGCGCGGTCGGCTTCTTCTGGCTGTTTGCCGGGAACGCCTTCCACAATATCTACAACTATCCCGAGTGGATGAACAAGCTCGGCCTGCGGGTGCAGGAGCAGAAGCACTACAAGCTGCTGCTGCTGGACTGCTACTGGTCGGTGCTGGGCGAGAAGCCGGACCTCGCATGAGCGACGCCGCTCTCGCGCTCACCCGGCCGCTCGCTCCGGCCGACGCCGACGCCCACGCCGAGCTGGCCAGGCGCGTGGCGTGGCTGAAGGAATATGGCAGCCACCCGATGTCCTTCTCGACCATGCAGCCGGACATGGCCTACTTCGAGCTGCCGGGCGCCGGCTACATCGCCTATGCCCAGTACTGGGGCATGCAGTTCGCGCTGGCCGATCCGGTGTGCGCGCCGGAGCAGCGCGCAATGCTGATCGACCGCTTCCTGGAGCGCTTCCCGCACGCCGTCTTCGTCCAGGTGAGCAAGGTGGTGGTCGACCACCTCCACGGACGCCACGGCTATTACGGCACCCAGTTCGGCAGCGAATCGAAGATCGAACTCGCGGACTGGAGCCTGCGCGGCGCGCGCAAGCAGATTGTCCGCACTGCGGTCAACGGCGCCAGGAGCCAGGGCATCGAGATCCGCGAGGGCGGCTTCGACCATGAGGTCAAGCGTATCTCGGAAGCCTGGATCCGCACCCGGCGCTGCAAGAACAACGAGATCCGCTTCCTGATCCGGCCGATGATCATCGACTACCGCGAAGGCACGCGCTACTTCTACGCCTACGATGCCGAAGGCGAGGCGGTCGGCTTCATCTTCTTCGATCCGATCTACCGGGACGGCCGCCTGGCCGGCTATGTGCCGAACATCTCGCGCTCGTCCGCCAACTTCCGCCAGGGCCTGTGGTATGCGCTGATGGCGCATGCGCTGGCGGTGTTCCGGGAAGAGGGCGTGCCTTACGTGGACCTGGGACTGGTGCCGCTGCAGGTGGATGCCGAAATCGAGCCGCAGGAGTCGCGCGTGCTGCGCGCCACCATGTCCCTGATCCGCGAGCGCATGGATTTCCTGTACAACTTCAAGGGCCTCGAATTCGCCAAGTCGCGCTTCCAGGGCCGCATCGAGAAGACCTACTGCTGCCACCGCAACGCCATGCCGGCGCTGGCGATGACGGCCATGTTCCGCCTCACCCGGATCATCTGAACCATGACCAACGAATTGAGCGTGCCGGCCGCCCTGTCCGGCAAGCGCATCCTGCTGACCGGCGCCACCGGTTTCCTGGCCAAGGTGGTGCTCGAAAAGCTGATCCGATCGGCGCCGGAGGTGAAAGGCGTGATCCTCCTGATCCGCGGCGGCGAGGCCGGCAATGCGCGCGAACGCTTCCAGCGCCAGATCGCCACCTCTTCGATCTTCGATACCCTGCGCGCCGAGCGCGGCCCCTGGCTGGAGCGCTTCTTCGACGAACGGCTCGAATGCGTGACGGGCGAGGTGACGCAGGACTGCTTCGGCCTCGGCGCGGAGCGCTTCCGCGAACTGGCCGCACGCACCGACCTCGTGATCAACGCGGCCGCCAGCGTCAACTTCCGCGAGCCGCTCGACGAGGCCCTCGACATCAACACCCTCAGCCTGCGGCAGCTGACGGCGCTGGCGCGCGCGGCCGGGGCGCCGCTGGTGCAGGTCTCGACCTGCTATGTGAACGGCTACCGCCGCGGCGACATCCTCGAAGATTCCGCCGCGCCGGCCGGGCGTGCCGCCATCGGGCGCGATCGCGAAGGCCAGCACGACATCGGGGCCCTGGCCGGTCGTCTGTGCCGCCGCATCGAGGCGGTAAAGGCCCGCCACGCCGATCCGCAGGTGCTGGACCGGGAATTGACCGCGCTCGGCATCCGCGAAGCCAAGCGCCACGGCTGGAACGACACCTATACCTTCACCAAGTGGATGGGCGAGCAGTTGGCCATGCAGGGCATGCGCGGACGCCCGCTGACCATCGTGCGGCCGTCCATCATCGAGAGCACGCTGCGCGATCCGGCGCCGGGCTGGCTGGAAGGCGTGAAGGTGGCCGACGCCGTGATCCTGGCCTATGCGCGCGGCCGCACCAGCTTCTTTCCGGCGCGCCCGGCAGGCATCATCGACGTGATCCCGGCCGACCTGGTGGCGAACGCCATCCTGCTGGCGGCGGCCGAAGCGCTGGCGGGGCCGGTGCGCCACCGCATCTACCAGTGCTGCAGTGGCGCCTCTAACCCGATCCTGGTCGGGGACCTGATCCGCCTGCTGCAGGACGAGGCCAGGCGCAACTGGCGGCAGTACGACAAGCTGTTCCACAAGGAGCCGAAGCACGACTTCCGGGTGGTCGGCAATCTGCGCTTCCGGTTGGCGATGGCCGGCGTGGCGCTGGGCGCCCTGGCCTGGAGCGGCCTGCGCCGCCTGGCCGGCCAGCCCGGCGCGACCCCGGCGATGGAAAAGCTGCGCACCACCCGCCTGCTGGCGATCACCTTCTCCTTCTATGCCCAGCCGCGCTACCGCTTCGACAACCGTGGCCTGATGGCGCTGGCGGCGCGCTTCGGCCAGGAGGATCGGGCGACGTATCCGGTCGATCCGCGCGCCATCGACTGGGAGGATTATTTATGCAGGGTGCATATGGCGGGGCTGAACCGCTATGCGCTCAAGCGCAAGGAGGCGAGGGCGGCTGACAGCCTTGCGCACGCCAACGATACCGCCGTGGACACCCGGTCCTATCCGGTGCCGGTGGCCGATTCCCCTTGAGGTCGTCAGCGCGAGAGTAGCTGTTTGTGCACCTATCTGAATCCAGCCACCGGCTGGATTTTCATTTGGCGCTTTTGAAAAGGTGCTGTTTTAAAACGGGAAATAGTTCCGGCGATTAATTGTGAATTTATCGTTAAGCAAAAAAAATGCCATGTCGAGGCATATTTACGACGTTTTCGTCGGCGGAGTTTAGTAACATGTGCTCGCAGTAATGAGTTAACCAATACTTAAAAACGCAGTCGGCCTAGGGGAACGAGATGGGAGATTACTCGGTAAACTTTGCGGATCTATTAAGTACCGGACTTGCAAACCATAAGGGATCGAATCATATTTCCCGGTCAAGGAAGTCGAAAGGAGATCAACGGCGGGCATTCCCGCCAGGCATTCGACACCACGACGGAGGAAAATGGATCGATTGTATTTCGACAATACAAGAATCTGAAAGGCGGCGTATTGCCGCGGACCTTCACGATGGACTGGGACAGGTGTTGACAATGCTCGCAATCGAATTGCGCAGCGCAAAGGCGACGGCTGCAGGTTCTAGTGGATTCGTTCCCGCGCTCGACCTGGCCCTCGATCACGCATGTTCGAGCGCGCGCCAGGCTATCGACGAGTTGCATCGAACGGTCATGGACCTGTATCCGTCCATGCTCGACGACCTGGGTCTAATCGCCAGTATTTCTTTTATCCTGAGGGAAGCCCGCGAAGCGTATCCCCAATTGCAGGTCGATGCGGACATTACGGTATCCGACAATGACGTGCCGTCCGCGCTGCGGATCGTCGCCTTTCGCATCCTCCAGGAGGCGGTGAATAATGTTCTGAAGCACGCCGATGCGCATCTCTTGACGGTGGTATTTTCTGCGGGGACGCAGCACTTGTCGCTGGTGATTGCGGACGATGGCGCCGGCATCCCGCAGTCGCGCATGCCCAAGCGCCGCCTGTCCTCAGGCATTGTCGGCATGATACGCCGCGTTCACGATTCGGGCGGCGCAATCGACATCACGAGCAGCCCGGGAAAAGGGACCAGGATCGGCGTGGAATGGAATATCGCAGCACTCTGTTGATTACTTTGTTTCAGCGATGAAAATGGCCGCACTGCGGCCATTTTCATTTTCCGGAACGGTAGTTTCGCCTACCTTGTATTACGCTCCCGCGTGCGTAGTTTACCTCCCTTTCAACTGCAACCTTCGCCTCCCTGTGCCGCCTCATTCCTTCCGCCATACTGGTTTCGTGCAGCCATTACCCGATGCCGCCGTATTTGTCCAAATCGGCTTTCATAAAACTAAAGGGTGCCTGGGGAGTGAACATGGATATGCTTACGTTTTTCGGCGCGGTTCCCGGAAGGGCGAAATGCCTGCTGTCGACGGCATTTTCGCTTTTGCTGGCCATCCTGTGTAATTTTGCACAGGCGCAAACGAATCCTTTACAGGTAACGGTCAAGGGAGTCGATCCCAGCGGCGCGGTTACCGAGGTAAAGAGTTATCGCTGGACCATCGAGCAGGACGTCAGCAAGGACTCGGTGCCCGGGCAACACGCGACGCGCGACAATTATTCCTTCAGCTTTCACTCCAGTTACATGCCGGTAATTGCGGCAGGAAAAACCGTCGACGGTACGCCACTGACAGGGAATGACTGTACCGCTACCGACTCGGTAGCGTGCCTCGACCCGGACCGCAAGTACATGCCGCTCCCGAAACTGGATCCGGCCAAGCGCTACTACATCTCGATCCTGCCGGATGACGGATACGCGATGGGCGGCGCGGCGATTCCCGCCGGCGCCAGCTCCGTCACAGTTTACGTGAATAAATATCCGCTGCCCGCGGCGCAGATTTCGGTATTCGTTTTCAACGACAACAGTCCCTTGAATGCCGCCCCCGACCTGCCGCAGGAACAGGGACTTGCCGGCTTCACCATCCTGCTGACGGAGGCCGGCGGCACCTATGGCGCCTCGGGCGGCCAGGTCACGCAGGATGCCTTCGGCAACCCCCTTGGCACGACCTACAAGACTGCCTGCGCGGCCGGTGAAACGGCGGTGGCAGGCTATTGCTATGATGTTGGCGGAAAGCCGGTGATGCTGGTGCGCGGCAGCGGGATCATCAAGTCGGGCCCCGATGGCGTGGCGAATATCCGCAACCTGTTCCCCGCAAAATATACGGTGCAGGTGGTGCCGCCGACCGGCACCGACTGGCAGCAGACCACCACCATCGAAGGTACCAAGGGCGACGACGCCTGGGTTCGAAATGGCGAACCGCCGTTTTTCCAGGAATTCGGACCCCCGGGGCACCATGTCTTCACCGGTTTCACGCACAAGGGTTTCCTGGCCAAGAACGGAACGACGCCGGTCCTGAACGGCAATGCCACCATCACCGGCAAGATCGTCAACATCCATAATTCGCGGCCGCCGGACTACAGCTTCCATGACGGCGCACCGTTTCCGGGATGCTGGGTCGGACTGAACGAGTCGACCGGCACCCGGCGCGCCCTGTATGCGACGCCCTGTAATGCCGACAGCACCTTCTCGATCCCGAAAGTGCCGGCCGGCACCTGGGAACTGGTGGTATGGGACGAGGCGCTGGACCTGATCATCGCCACGGCGCCGGTCACGGTCGCTCCGGGCGCCACGAGCTTGGTCTTGGGCAACGTCCCCGTTTTTAACTGGTTTGCGCGCTACGAAGGCAAGGTGTTCTACGACACGAACGAAGACGGTTTCCCGGACGCGAACGAAGTCGGCATCGCCAACCAGGTGATGAATATCCGTTTTCGCGACGGCAGCATCTACCAGTCGACCCTGACCGACTCGAAGGGCGAGTTCAAGTTCAACGAATTCTTCCCGTTCTTTAACTGGATGATCGGCGAGGTCGATTATTCCCGCTTCAAGGCGACCGGCGCGACGATCGTCGTCGACGCCGGCGGCGCGGTACCGGCCCATAACGGCTGGACGACGCCGTCCTTCAACCGCCTCACGCCGCAGCTCTACACCTGCACCAAGGAAGACGTTACCGCGAATTCCGCCGGTAGTCCCACCCTGTGCCAATCCGAAGGCCAGACCATGCCCTACCGCGTGGAGCAGGGCGTCGTGCTGTTGGAGGGCATGCAGGCTTTCCTGGGTCAGACCAACCATATTGAATACGGCAAGAAAGCCTATGCCGGTCAGGAAAATGGCGGCATCGCCGGCATCGTCCAGTATGGCATCACGCGGGCGGAAGACGATCCGAAGAATGCGACCGCGGAAAACTGGGAGCCGGGCATCCCGCGCGTGCAGGTCAACCTGTATCTGGATTGCGATGGCGACGGCAAGCCGGACAAGCCGGCAGCGGCAAACAACGGCACCTGCAGCGAGAGCGACGGTTCCAATCCCACTCTCAGCAGCAAGGGTTATGTGTACGACCCGCCCGATGTCGACAATTACCCGTTCTGCTGGCGTGACCCGGCGTCCTGCAATTCCGCGGTGCCGCTCAAAGGCCCGGAAGACGTCAAGCGCAGCAGGAGCGGTGGCGCAGACGAGTTCAGCTACGGCGACGTCGTCAAATGGGGCGCCGATCCCGACAACAATGGTCAGCCCTATGTCGGCCTCGGCAAGACCGACGGCTGGGACGACGCGCTGCCTTCCGAATGCCCGGGCGACAAGTACAAGGTGCCGTATGGCCCCGATGCCGGCAAGCCGCTCGACTGCTATGACGGCTTGCGGAACTGGAACCAGGCCCGTCCGGCGGTGTTCGATGGCGGCTATGCCTTCGGCAGCGTGGCGGGCCAGGCCAACCTGCCGAACGTGAAGTATGTCGTGGAAGCCGTCGCGCCCCCGGGATATTTCCACCAGGGTAACGGCGACAAGAACGTGGTGTTCGGCGACGTCATCACGCCGACGCCCCAGGCCGAGCCTTTCCCCTGCGTCGGGCGCGACCTGCCGGTGCCGCAGTACCTGACCCTGTTCCCGGACCAGCAGCAGTCGAATCCGATGTACAAGTCTGCCGGCCAGACCTGGAAGAAGTGCGACATGAAGCTGGTGGACATGCAGCCGGGCCGCAATCCCGCGCCCAACTTCTACCTGTACACGGAAGCGCCGGTCGCCGGCCATGGCGTCGGCTTCATCCTCGACGACCTCTCCAGCGAGTTCGACGTGAATGCGCCGACCTTCGGTGAAAAGCATGCGCCGCCGCACTTGCCCGTCTCACTGCTCGACTGGACCGGCCGGGAGGTCGGCCGCGTGTACGCGGACGAATTCGGCTCCTTCAACTTCCTGGTGCCGTCGACCTTCACGATCAATCCGCCGTTCCCATCCGGCGTCTCGCCGAGCATGATGACCTCGTGCATGAACTCCCCGGGACCGATCCCCGACCCGAGCGGCGCAAGGAATTCCGACGGCAGCCCGAAAATGGTGATCGACCCGTACTTCGACCGCCGCTACAGCCAGTTCTGCTATACCTTCCAGTACCTGCCGGGCAAGACGACCTACCTGGATACGCCGGTGGTGCCGGTGGCGGCCTTCGCCGGACCGTCCCAGAACCCGGTCGACTGCGAATTCGCCGACGGCGTGCCGATGATCTACAGCGTCACCGGTAACGGCAACAGCGGACCCTGGGTCCCGGCAACGGGCACGCGCACGCTGACCATCGTCTCGGCCGGCAGCATGGACGTGCTCAACCCCTACTATGATCCGAACGACGGTTCGGCGCGTCTCATCAAGCGCGACTTCGGCTTCGGTGCGCCGAACGCGGGCAACAAGGTCACCCTCAACGGCGTCGAACTGCCGGTGGTGGGCAACTGGGCCAACGACGTGCTGGTCGTGACGGTGCCGGCCAACGCCGTGACCGGACAGCTGCTGGTCTACCGCGCCGGCGTCGTCTCGCCGGTCGGCCTGACCGTGACCGTGGGCGGGGCGACCCCGAAATACGTGCCCGCCGGCGGCAGCATCCAGGCCGTCATCGACGCGCCGACCACCAACGACGGCGACCTGATCATCGTTCCGCCAGGAATCTACAATACGCCGGTCATCGTCGACAAGAAGGTGCAGCTACAGGGCTGGGGCGCCATGTCGACCATGATCAACGCCGCCAAGCTGGCCAACGACACGCTCAAGAAATGGCGCAAGCTGATCGACCGCAAGATCGACGCCACCCCGGCCAGCCCGCCGGTCATCGATCCGGACACCGGCGTCAACACCCTGAACGCCGGTCCGAACCGCACCTTCGACCTGCTGCCGGGCCAGTCGCTGGGCGGTAACCTCAGCGAAAACGAACCGATCCTGTTCGGCGCCGACGAAGCGCCGGGCATCCTGGTGGTCGGCAAGGCGGCATCGAGCGGAAGCGGCAACGGTCACTTCAACGCGACCAATCCGGCCCGCATCGACGGCTTGACCGTGACCGGCGCCGACGGCGGCGGGGGCATTCTGGTCAGCGGCTATGGCCGCAACGTGCAGATCGCGAACAACCGCATCGTCGGCAATTCCGGCACCTACGCGGGCGGTATCCGGATCGGCCACGTCGACCTGCTCGACCAGAACAATACGGCCTACGGCGGCTACACCGATTCGGTCGATCCGAATGCGAACATCCACCATAACTGGGTGGTGCAGAACGGCGGTACCGAGGCCGGCGTCGGCGGCGGCATCAGCCTGGGCAATGGCGCCAGCAATTACCAGGTCGTGAACAACCATGTGTGCGGCAACTTCAGCCTCGGCCACGGCGGCGGCGTGGCGCAGCTGGGCCTGGCCGACGGCGGGATGATCGCCAACAACCGCATTATCTTCAACCAGGTGTTCAACCAGTCGGCCAATTCGACCGGCGGCGGCGTCTTCATCGGCGGCGCGCCGCCGGTGGATGCGGGCGCCCTGTCGGCCGGTACCGGTTCGGTCAGTCTGCAGCAGAACCTGATCCAGGGTAACAATGCCGGTTCGGGCGCGGGCGGCGGCGTGCGCCTGGCGCAAGTCAACGGCCTCGACGTCAGCCGGGCGCCCAACAACGAGAACAGCTGGAACAGCGTCACGATGGTCAACAACATCATCGTCGACAACGTCTCCGGCTATGCCGGCGGCGGCGTGGCGATCGTCGATGCGCTCAAGGTGAATGCCTCGAACAACACGATCGCCTTCAACGACACCACGGCCACCTCGCAGGAAGCCTTCGCCCATCCGGGCGACCCGCAGTCGAGCCCGCAACCGGCCGGCCTGGTGTCGCAGGGCAGCAGCGCCGGCCTGGTCGCGGCCATCCAGGGGAACAAGCGCAACCAGTATCTGTTCTCCAAGCCCGTCCTTGCCAACAACATCCTGTGGCACAACCGTGCCGGTTGCTGGGCCATCACCGGCACCGGGGCAGGTGAGTTCGGACTGTTCGACGCCGCCGCGAATGGCGGCTGCAACACCGCTTCGCCGATGGGCTCGAATCCGGTCTACGTCGACCTTGCCGTCATCGGCAGCGCGAACCAGGGAAGCTTCGGCGCCAAGTACGTCGACAGCGGCAAGGACAAGCTGAGCCCGGATCACAGCATCCTGTCGGCCCTGCTGGGAACCGGCGGCTACGACAACAACGGCAACCTGGCGGTCGATCCGCTGTTCGTGGCGAACTACCCGAACGGCGACCGCAAGCCGACGCCCTTCATTCCGGGCTTCTCGACGACGATCGATACCGCCGCGACCAGCGACGAGGGCGGCAACTACATCGATATCCGCTACGGCCCGCTGACCCTCTGGAACTGCATGGGCAGCGACGGCAAGGTGAAATCGCCGCAAAGCGCCGCCAACTGCAGCCTGTTCGGGGACTACCACCTGCAGGCATCCTCGCCGGCGATCGACAAGGGCCTCAGCCGAACGGGTTCGAACGGCGTGCCGGCGGTGGACTACGACGGCGAAACCCGGACCGCATCGAAGATCGACATCGGGGCCGACGAGGTCGGCGGCGGAAGCTCGGGGCCGCCGGCGGCGGCGCCGCAAGTGGCCCTGCTGGACAACTTCAACCGCGCCAACGCCAATACCCTTGGCGCCAGCTGGAATCAGGCGGTGCTGCTCGGCGCCGCCGCCATCCGGGTGAACAGCCAGCAGGCGGCCAGCGCGCTGCTGCCCGGAACGGCGTTCTGGAGTGCGCCGTTCGGCGCCAACCAGGCTGCGGCCCTGACCCTGGGGGCTGGTACGCTCAACGGCGTCGGCTTGCTACTGAAGGCATCCGGCAACTTCGTGCTCGGTACGTATCCCAGCTACGTAAGGGTCCGCTACAACGCAGGTTCGGTCATCGTCGATACCACCACCACCGGCGGCCTGTCGTTCGCCAACACCGCCACGCTCGCCAGCGGCGTGACGCTGGCGGCCGGCGACACGCTGCTGGCCCAGTGCACCGGCGCCGGCGTCGTCAACGTGTGGAAGGTGCAGGCCGGGGTGCCGACCCTGCTGGGAAGCGCGACCCTGCCGACGACCGGAACCATCGCTTTCGTTGCCGGCGCCGGACGGATCGGCATCACGGAGCCGGGGAACGCCCGGATCGACGACTTCGCCGGCGGCACCGTGCCCTGATGCCAACTGGTCCCATGTGAAGGAGCGTATCGTGAACGTGAAGATCATCAGCAAACTCGGTGGGCCGGCCTTGCTGGCGGCCCTGGCCGCCCTGCCCGGGGCAGCCCGGGCCGGCGTATTCGTGCAGTGCCCTGGCGACACCAATGGCGACGCCAGGTGGACCGGCAGCGAAGTCCGTCCTCCGAACACCGTGTGCAAGCACCTGACCGGCGGCGACGGCTTCGTCACCATGGCGGACGGGCGCCAGATGTATACCTTCGGCTTCGACGAGGTGACCGGCACCCTGGCCAAGGATGTGGTGCTGAACCTGGCGCGCGCCAATTTCGTGGCCCCGCTGATCGAGCTGAACGAAGGCGACAAGTTCTACCTCACGCTGAGCAATGTCGGCATGGTGGCACGCCCGGACCTGTTCGACACCCACAGCGTCCACTTCCACGGTTTCGCCAACCAGGCGCCGATCTTCGACGGCGTCCCGGAAGGGGCGCTGACGGTCAACATGGGCGCCAGCGTGACCTACTTCTACAATCTGAACGAGCCCGGCACCTATATGTACCACTGCCACGTCGAGGCGACCGAGCACATCGAGATGGGCATGCAGGGCCAGCTGTTCGTCAAGCCGAAGCAGGACGGCACCAGCAAGACCTACAAGGGCAAGACCTACAACAAGTTCGTGTACAACGACGGCGACGGCTCGACCGGCTACACCAAGGCCGTCGCCCTGCAGCTGACGGCATTCGACACGGCGACCCACGAAGCCGATTTCGGGATCCAGCCAATCCCCTTCAACCAGATCAAGACCATCTACCCGATGATCAATGGCCGCGGCTATCCGGACACGGTGAATCCCAATCCTCTGCCGCCGACCCAGGTCGACCCGTATACGGCCGGCACCACCTTCCAGTCGCAGAAGACGACCGCGCTGGTGACGCTGAACCGCAGTACCGAAGGTTCGCGTCTGCTGCTACGTCTGTCCAACCTGGGGGTGGCCGACTACTACACGGTCACTGCGCATGGCCTGCCGATGACGGTGGTCGGCGCCGGCGCGCGCCAGCTGCGCGGGCCCACCGGCAAGGACCTGTACTACGACACGGCCTCGGTCACGCTCGGCGGCGGCGAGTCGGTCGAGGTGATGATCGACGCTTCATCGGTGCCGGCCGGCACCTATTTCTTCTATACGACGAACCTGAACTTCCTCAGCAATAACGAGCAGGACTACGGCGGGATGATGACGGAGATCGTGATCACGGGAGATGCGACATGAACTTCGCCAACATCGCGCGGCGCGCGGCCGCGATCGGCTTCAGCATCGCCGCACTGGCCGGCAATGCCCAGGCCAAGATCGACGGCATCAGCGGCAGCGGAGCGGGAACCCCGGCCAGCCCGCGCACCTTCAACCTGGTCGCCACCGACGCCAGCCTCGTGACCGGCGACGGCAACACCGTCTATGCCTGGGGCTATGCCGACGCCGCCACCGGGATCATGCAGTATCCCGGGCCGACGCTGATCGTCCAGCAGGGCGACACGGTGACCGTCAACCTGGTCAACCAGCTCCCGGTCGAGGGCCTTCCGGTGTCGGTCGTCTTTCCCGGCCAGATCGGCGTGACCGCGGCCTGCGCGGCGCCGGCGCCGGCCTGCGCGGACGGTGTCCTGACCAAGGAAGCGGGGCGCAATGGCAGCGTCAGCTATACCTTCGTCGCCGGCCAGCCGGGAACCTACCTGTACCACAGCGGCTCCCAGCCGTCGCTGGAAGTGGAGATGGGCCTGCTCGGCGCGCTGATCGTCCGCCCGGCCGGCTTCGATCCGTCGGCGAAGGCCACGCGCAAAGCCTACAACCAGGCGGGTACCGAGTTCGACCGCGAGTTCCTGCTGCTGCTGACGGATATGGATGCGGCCATGCACGACACCGTGGCGAGCCAGGTGCGCAACCACCAGCCGGTCAACGTCGACACCGCCAGCTTCTTTGCCACCATGTGGTTCATCAACGGCCGCAATGCGCCCGACACCCTCTTGGGGGCCGGCGTACCCTGGCTGCCGAACCAGCCGTACAACGCCGCGCCGATCATGCACCCCGGCGACAAGGTCCTGGTGCGGGAGCTCAACGCAGGCCGCGACCTCCATCCTTTCCACCATCACGGCGCCCACATGCAGCCGCTGGCGCGCGATGCGAGGGTGCTGGAAAGCGCGCCCGGCAGCGGCCCGGACCTGGCCTCGCCGGACTTCACGATCCGCAGCATCCCCGGCCAGACCGCCGACCTGATCTTCGAGTGGACGGGCAAGGGCGTCGGCTGGGACATCTATGGCACCGACAATGCCCATACCTGCGTGCCCGACGCGAGCGGATTCAGCCCGACCCACGAATGGTGCGCGGACCACGGCAAGCCTTTCCCGGTGATCCTGCCGAACCAGCAGGACGTGGCTTACGGCGAGTACTACAGCGGCAGCCCCTACCTGGGCAAGTTCGGCGTCCTGCCGCAGGGCCATCCCGGGCTGAGCGAGAACGGCGGCTATTTCCACATCTGGCATTCGCACAATGAAAAAGAAATCACGACCAATAACGTGTTTCCTGGCGGGATGAAGACCTTCCTGATCATCGAAGCACCCGACGTCGCGATCACTGAGTGAGGGGGCGGTCATGAAAGAGAATCGACTGATGCGGGCCCGGACCGCGGCCGTGCTGCTGGCGCTTGCCGGACTGGGCGGTTGGGGTTCCGCGAGCGCGGCGGAGTACTGGCTGCAGACCGGTACCACGACGATCGCCGGCGTACCGATGTGGGGCTATGCCTTGTGCGGCACGGGCAGTGCGGCGCCGACCGGCTGCACTGCGCCGGTCACGGTACCCGGTCCGGCCCTGAACGTGCCGCCGGGGGAAGGGCTGGTCGTCCACCTGACCAATACGCTGCCCGAACCCAGCTCGCTGGTGATCGCCAGCCAGGTCAAGCAGGAGGGCATGCAGCCGGTCTGGTTCGAACCCGATGGCGGCGCGACCTATACCGGCGCGCGGCCGGCCGGCAACACGACGGCGCGCGTACGCTCCTTCGACCGCGAGGCGGCGCCGGGCGGCGGCACCGCCACCTATACCTGGACCAGCGTGCGCCCCGGCACCTATCTGTACAGCAGCGGCACCCATCCGCAGGTCCAGGTGCAGATGGGCCTGTACGGCGCGATGACCAAGGATGCCGGCACCGGCAGGGTCGCCTACAGCAGCGGCGGCAGCAATATCGTCTACGCCAACCAGGTCACGCTGGTCTACAGCGAGATCGACCCGGCGATGCACGCGGCGGTCGCGGCCGGCACTTATGGCGGCAGGGGCGGGCCCGGCAGTACGCTGGAATACCAGCCGAAGTATTTCCTGATCAACGGTACGCCGTTTCCGGGCCCGGGCCTCGATCCGCTCGATATTCCGACCCTGGCGCCCGGTTCGCCGGGGGTGCCGGCGGGGAGCAACCTGCTGATCCGCTTCGTCAATGCGGGTCTGAAATCGCATGTGCCGACCATCAATGGCCAGTACTGGCAGGTGGTGGCGGAAGACGGCAATCCGGTCCCCTTCCTGGGCAATCCGCGCCAGCAATACACGGCCTTCCTGCCGCCGGCGAAGACGCTGGACGTGCTGCTCAAGCCGGTGAGCAGCAGTACCCAGGATACGCTCAGGTTCGCCGTGTTCGACAGCCGGCTGTACGATACCAGTAACGGCAGTCCGAACGGCGGCATGCAGTTCCGCCTGGCGGTGGCGCCCGCAGTCGCCGCGCCGCCCGTCTTCGATACGGCGCCGGTGACCACGGCCACCGTCGGCCAGCCCTACACCTATGCCGCGCATGCCACCGGCAGTGCCGGACATGCCGTGCAGTACAGCCTGAGCGGCGCGCCGGCCGGCATGAGCGTGGCGCCCGCAACCGGATTGGTCAGCTGGCCGGCGCCGGTGGCCGGCAGTTATCCGCTGACCCTGCGCGCGACCGACCAGGTGGCGCCGACCCTGTTCGCCGACCAGGCCTACACCCTGGTGGCGGCTGCCGGGACGGGTGACGCGCCGGTCGCGGTGGCCGATACCTACACGGCGATCGCCCACGCGGCAAGCGCCGGCAACCAGTCCGTCGCGCCCCCGGGCGTGCTCGCCAACGACAGCGCTTCCGGCGGGCAGGCGCTGAGCGCCGTGAAGATCAAGGAATGCACGGTCGTCAACGGCAACTGCAACACCAGCTCGAGCCGCGTCACGGTCAATCCGAACGGCAGCCTTGCAATGAGCTCGTCGACCGCCACCAACGAAGTGCGCGTCACCTATCGGGCCCAGACGGGCAGCGGCGCGGCGGCGCGGCAGAGCGCCGACACGCTGGTGACGATCAAGGTCATCGATAACCGGGCGCCGGTGGCGGCGGCGGATGCCTTCGATGCGCCACGCTGCATCGTCCGCGTCGGTACATCCGGTTCGACCTGCCGCACCTTTGGTAGCGGCGCCTATGTGCCGGTGGCGCTGGCCCCGGCGGCGAACGACACCGACCCCGACAGCGCCACCATGGACGCGGCCAACCAGTTGCCGCTGGCAGTGGCGCGGGTGCGGCAGCCGGGCAGCGGAGGCAGCGGCGGCTCCAGCAGCGCGACCAGGCAAGGTGGCACCGTGACGGTCAGCGGGGCCGGCGTCACCTATGTCCCGCGCTGGAACTTCACGGGGTCAGACACCTTCGAGTACCGCGTCAAGGACCGTCTCGGCAAGGAGTCCGGCAGCACCAACAGCACCGGCTGGGCCGTCGTGACGGTACAGGTCAACTAGGAGGCTGCCATGATCAAACGCCACCTTTTCCGCCGCTGGCTCGCCGGCGCCGCCGGCGCGGCGGCGCTGGTGGGATGTTCGACGCCGCCGCCGGCTGTGCCGGCCGCCGCCGTCAGCGATCCGGCCCTGGGCGAATCGCTGGGTATCGCGGTTCACGGCCTGCACCTGTCGGCCCACGGCTACATCCTCGACCTGCGCTACCGCGTCACCGACCCCGCCAAGGCGGCCGTGCTGCTGGACTCGAAGAGGAAGGTCCAGCTGCTCGACCCGCGGCGCGGCGCCGCGCTCGGCATCCCCGAATCGCCCGTCATCGGACCCATGCGCCAGACCGCGCGCAATCACGTCCTGTACCAGGACCGGGATTATTTCGTCCTGTTCGTCAATCCCGGACATGCCGTGCGGGCCGGCGAAACGGTGCAGCTCGCGGTCGACGGCCGGCCGCTGGCGCGCCTGACGGTCGAATAGGAGGCAGCGATGAAGACAGCGATTCGAGCCGCCCTTGGCGGTGGCATGCTGGCGGCGCTGCTGGCGCAGCCGGTGGGGGCGGGGGTGCTGACGCCCGAACTGGCCGCGAAGCTGGCGGAACACAAGGCGGCGGACATGCTGCCGGTTATCATCCAGCTGCCCGACCGTGTCGACCTGAGCGCCTTCAAGGTGAACGACCGCCGCAAGCGCGACAACGCGGTGGTGAAGGCGCTCAAGGCCAAGGCCGGGGCCGGGGCCGCCACGCTGGGGCCGATCCTGGCCCAGTTCGGCGTCGCGAATCCGCAGCAACTGTGGATCATCAATGCGGTGGCGGTCACGCTGCCGGTTTGGGCCGTGCAAGAGCTTGCCCGCAACCCGCGGATTGGCCGGATCGGCTATGACGGCGCGGTACTGTTCGCGAGCGTGCCGAAGGCCGCGGCGGCGCCGTCCGGCAGCTGGAACCTGGACGCGGTCACGGCGCCGGCCCTGTGGGGAATGGGGCTGAACGGCGGCGGCGCGGTGGTCGCCAGCCTGGATACCGGGGTCGATGCCGCCCATCCGGACCTGGCGGCAAGCTGGCGCGGCGGCACCAACAGCTGGTACGATCCCTATGCCCAGCACGCCACGCCCTACGACTTCAGTGGGCATGGCACCCAGACCGTCGGGCTGATGGTGGGCGCCTCCGCCAGCGGCACGCCCATTGGAATGGCGCCGGGTGCGCGCTGGATCGCGGCAAAGGTATTCGACGACAGCGGGACGGGAAGCCTGAGCAAGTTTCATCTCGCCTTTCAGTGGCTCCTGGATCCCGACGGCAACGTGGCGACCCTGGACGCGCCGGACGTGGTCAACGCTTCCTGGGGCCTGAGCGGGCTTGCGCCGGGCAGCTGCAACACCGAGTTCGCCAGCGACATCCAGGCGCTGAAGGCGGCGGGGATCTCGATCGTATTCGCGGGCGGCAATGGCGGGCCGGATCCGGCGACCAGCGCCAGCCCGGCATCGAACCCGGGGGCGATCGCCGTCGGTTCCCTCGATGCATCGCTGGTGCTCGATCCTTACAGCAGCCGCGGCCCTTCGGCCTGCGACGGCGGCGTGTATCCGAAGCTGGTCGCGCCGGGCGTCAACGTGGTCAGCACCGACCTGTCGTTCGGCGGCATGCCTTTGTACGCCACTGTCTCGGGCAGCTCCTTCGCCGCACCGCACGTGGCCGGCGCCCTGGCCCTGCTGGCGGGGGCGTTTCCGGCGGCGCCGCTGTCGACGATCGAAACCGCGCTGGTCGACAGCGCGCGCGACCTCGGCGACGCGGGCCCCGACAACCAGTACGGCTATGGCGTCGTCGATGTCGCCGCGGCGCGCGAGCTGCTTGCCGCGCGCGTCGGCGGCGGTGCCCCGGTCATCACGTCGACCGCCCCGGCCTCGGTGATGGTGGGCGGGACTTACGTCTACGCCCTGCAGGCCAGCGACCCCGAGGGCGGCAAGCTGGCCTATGCGCTGAAAACCGCCCCGGCCGGGATGGCCATCGATGCCGCCACCGGCGTCATCAACTGGGTCCCGACCCTTCAGCAGGTGGGCACGCAGGGCGCCGTGGCGCAGGTCACCGACCCGTCCGGATTGCAGGCCACGCAAGGCTTCTCGGTCACGGTGCTGAAAGCGAACAGCGCCCCGCTGGCGGGCGCCGACAGTTATACGGTCGCCGCCAATGCAATCCTCTCGATTGCCGCACCGGGCGTGCTGGCCAACGACCGCGATCCCGACGGCGACGCGATCCGGGCCTTCCCGGTGACGGCACCGGTGCACGGGTCGCTCGTGCTGAACGTCGACGGCAGCTTCCGCTATACGCCGGCGGCGGGCTACAGCGGCGCCGACAGTTTCAGCTACCGCGCCGCCGACGCCTCGGCCAGCAGCTCGCCGGCGACGGTGAGCCTGACGGTGCAGGCGGCCGCCAAGGCCCCGCTGGCGGTGGCGGACAGCTACACGGCGCCGGTCTACCGCAGCGCACCGTATGCGGCGCGGACGCTTACCGTGCTCGCCAACGACAATGCGAATGGCGGCACGATCGCACCGTCCACCCTCGCGATCGTGAACGCGCCCGCGAAGGGCGGCAGCGCCAGGGCCAACAGCGACGGCAGCATCGCCTACACGCCGGCGCTCAGGTTCAGCGGCACCGAAACCTTCACCTACCGGGTGAAGAATACGCAGGGACAGTGGTCGAATACCGCCACGGTCACCGTCAAGGTCCAGTGAGGCGCTCATGGGCATCCTGATTGCGCGCCTCGCAGGCGCTGCCTTGCTGTCGGCGGGATGGCTGCTGGGACCGGCCGCGGCCTGTGCCCAGGTGCCGGTGAAGGCGCCCGCCGTCGCGGCGGCGGCGGCCGGCGAGCGCATCTACCGCAGCGGCGTCACCCGCGACGGCACGGCGATCCGGGGTGTCGGGGCGAACGGCATCGTCCTGCAAGGCCAGGAAGCGGCGTGCGCACAATGCCACAGGCCGAGCGGCTTCGGCACCGCGGAGGGCGCCTTCGTGGTGCGGCCGATCACCGCGAACGACCTGTTCCAGGAGCGTGCCCCGGTCGCCGCCAGCCCGAGAATCGCCCATCAGCTCGGCAAGCCGCAGCGGCCGCCGTATGACGATGCGAGCCTGGCAAGGACCCTGCGAAGCGGTGTCGACATGCGTGGAGAGGCCCTGGGTGCGCTGATGCCGCGCTATGGGCTGTCGGCGGGCGAGCTGCGCGACCTCAGCGCCTACCTGCACACGCTCGGCGCGCCGCCGCCCGAAGGCGTCGACGACCGCGATGTGCATTTCGCGACCGTGATCCAGCCCGGCGTGCCGGCATCGCGGCGGGCCGCGTTGCTCGCGGTTTTCGACGCCTTCATCCGCGACAAGAACGCAGCGGTGCGTTCGGAACCGGCAAGACGCAGCGCCGGCGCCATGCGTATGCAACGTGCATATCGCCGCTGGGTGACGCATGTCTGGCAACTGGAGGGCCCGCCCGACGGCTGGGGCGAACAGCTCGAACGCTTCTACCGTGCGCAGCCGGTGTTCGCGCTGGTATCCGGACTGGGCGACCAGGACTGGACCCCGCTGCACCGGTTCAGCGAACGGCGCAGACTGCCCTGCATCTTGCCGCAGACCTTGTTGCCGGCCGCTGCGTTGCCGAACCGGTACACCATCTATTTTTCGGACGGCATCATCCTCGAGGCGGAGGGGCTGGCGCGCCACCTGGCCGGCACCCTGGCCCTTGGCCGCGTGACCCAGGTCTATCGCGGCGGCGACCCGCTGGCGGAGGCGGCCGCGGCGGCCCTGCGGCGGGCCTTGCCGTCCGGCCGCATCGAACTCGCCGACCAGGTGCTGGGGGACGATCCGCGGCCGGAGCGGCGGCTCGGCCGCCAGGGCGACATCGCCACGGTGGTCTGGCTGGATGGCGGACAGCTCGCAAGTCTGTCCCCGGCGCCGGAGGTGCCGGTCTACCTTTCCGGTTCACTGGCCCCGGCGGCCCCGCCGGGCTGGGAGCGCAGCTTGCTGGTCACGCGCTGGGACACGGGCGACGCGCACGAGCGGCGCGTTCGGCGCGTGCGCGACTGGCTGCGGGCCCGCGCAATTCCCGACGGCGAGGAAGCGGTGCAGGTCGATGCCTTGTTCGCCCTGTCGATGGTCGGCGAAGCCATGATGCACATGCTCGACAGCTTTTCCCGCGAGTACCTGGTCGAACTGGTCGAGCACAACGTCAACGTCACGGTGCTGCCCTCGATGTATCCGCATCTCAGCCTCGGCCGCGACATGCGCGTGGCCGCGCATGAAGTCTATGTGAGCGGCGAGACGGAGCCGGTGAGCGCGTCCGTGGCCGCCGCAGGCCCCTGAGCCTGCCGCTTGATGTCTCTTTGGAGGTCGCCATGTCAAAGTCCGATCGAGGCCGCGCCCCGTGCCGGTCGCTGGCCATCCTGGCGCTGGTTCTCGGCGCCGCAGGCACGCCGTGCCGGGCGCACGACCAGTCGAAAGCAGGCGCGGGCGTCCCGCTGCCGCCGCTCGCGAGGAGTGCGGGCCTGTACCGGCCGGCGCCGGCGCCGATCGTGCTGACCCGTGCAGACGGCAAGCGGACCCTGCTGGAGGACGAACTGGCCTTCGACGGCCCGGTCGTGCTGAACTTCGTGTTCACCACCTGCTCGACGGTATGCCCGATCGCCAGCCGTACCCTCTCGGAAGTACCGGCCAGGCTGCGGCGCGGCGAGCATGTCCGCATGATGTCGATTTCCCTCGATCCCTTGAACGACACGCCCGCGGCCTTGCGCGCCTATGCCGCGAAATTCGGCGCCGGCCCGGAGTGGCGCTTCTACACCGGCAGCGTCGACGCCAGCGCGGCCGCGCAGCGCGCGTTCGATCTGTTCCGGGGCGACAAGATGAACCATGCCGCCGTCACGCTGGTGCGGCCGGCCGGCGGGCGCTCCTGGGTGCGGCTGGAGGGCTTTCCGAGCGCCGACCAGCTGGTCGCGGAACTGCGGGGTAAATAAGGTAAACCCCGTAGCGGGAAATAGGGTGCGCCGCATAGGGGCGGCATGCGCCCGTTTTAGTACAGTGCCTGCATGCCGGTTCCAAAAAGCAGGCCTATCATGTATTCCCGTCCATACCGTCAACTGTGCAGTTCGCCGCTCCAGCCCGGCGCCGTCGGCATCGGGGGACGGTCATGAAGTTCCAGGCAAGGATCATCCGCGCCGGCGTGGACATCGCGACGCTCGACATCGACGCGATCGACCGCGACGACGCGGCGCGTCAGGTGCTGGCGCAGGGCCACGCCCTGCTGTCGCTGCGCAGCGCCGCCGCCTGGGGCAGGGTGTTCCGGCGCCGGCCGCCCCGCTTTCCGCTGTCCCTGTTCAGCCAGGAGCTGCTGGCCCTGCTCAGGGCGGGACTGGCGGTCGTCGAGGCGCTCGAAACCCTGGCCGACAAGGAAAGCAGGCCCGAGATCGCGCGCGTGCTGCGGCAGATGGTGGCCCTGCTGTACGAGGGCAGGCCGCTGTCCTATGCCATCGAGCATGGCGGCGCCGCGCTTCCCCCCCTGTATATCGCGACCCTGCGCGCCAGCGAGCGCACCGGGGCGCTGGAAGAGGCGCTCGGCCGCTACATCGACTACCAGGGCCAGGTCGACCGCCTGCGCCGGCATCTCGTCGGGGCCTCCATCTATCCGGTGGTGCTGGCAGTCGTCGGTGTGCTGGTGACGGTCTTCCTCATGATGTACGTCGTTCCCCGCTTCAGCATGGTCTATGCCGACATCGGCGGCGAACTGCCGTGGGCGTCCCGCTTGTTGATGACGGCAGGACAATTCCTTGGCGAAAATCGCCTGGGCATCCTGGCGGCCGGCGCCGCCTGCCTTGGCGGCGCGGTGTATGCCGCGCGGCTGGTGCCGGTGCGCGCCTGGTGCCAGCGCCGGGCGTGGCAGCTGCCGGCCATCGGCGCGCGCCTGCGCCTGTTCTACCTCTCGCGCGTGTACAGGACCCTCGGGATGCTGCTGCGCGGCGGTTTGCCGATCGGCACCGCGCTGCCGATGGTCAGCGATCTGCTGCAGATGCAGATGCGGGCCCAGCTGGCAATGGCGGCCCGGCATATCGGTGAAGGGCATGCGATCTCGCGCTCCATGGAGCATTTCGGCCTGACGACGCCGGTGGCGGTGCGCATGATGCGGGTGGGGGAGCGGACCGGGCAGATGGGCGAGATGATGGAGCGCATCGCCAGCTTCTACGAAGAAGAGCTGGCCCGCTGGATCGAGCAGTTCACCAAGCTGTTCGAGCCGATTCTGATGATCGTCATCGGTGCCATGATCGGCGGAATCGTGGTGCTGATGTACCTTCCGATCTTCGACCTCGCGGGGAACATCCAATGAACGCCGCCGTCATCGCCGATGCCGCCCGCGACCGGTTTTCGTCCGAAGAACTGCGCGCGGCGCGGCGGCAGGCGGGAGACATGCCGGGACGCGCCACCGAAATCCTGGAAGAGGCGGCGGGGCTGGACCCGCAGCGATTCCTCGGGCGGCTCGGGCGGACGCTGGGCTATGCGCCGGTCGACGCCACGACGCTTGCCACTTTCACGCCACTGTTCGACAGCATCGGTTTCCGCGACGCGAGCGAGCGCCGCTGCATGGCGATGCGGGATGCCGACGGTCTGCCGGTCGCCGTTACGGCCGATCCCCTGGCGCCGGGGCTGGCGGCCTGGGTCGAAACCCGCCTGCCGGCGGGCTTTGGCTGGCGCCTGGCGCATCGGCTCGACCTGCAGGCTTTCCTGCGGCGCCACGAGGAAACCCTGCGTGCCATGGACAGCATGGTCCCGCAGGCCGGCGCCGACGTCCAGGCCGACCAGGAGGCGGAAGAGCTGACCTTTCTTCGCATCAGCGAGCATGCCAGTCCAGTGGTCAAACTGGTCGATTCCACGCTGTACGATGCGGTCAGGCTGGGCGCGAGCGACATCCATCTCGAAACCGGGCATGCGGGCATGTCGATCAAGTACCGGGTCGACGGGGTGCTGACCCTTGCCGCCACGCTGGCGGGGGCGGACCAGGCCGAGCAGATCGTCTCGCGCGTCAAGGTGATGGCCGAACTCGACATCGCGGAACGCCGGGTGCCGCAGGATGGGCGTTTCAAGGTCACGGTGCGCCAGCGCCAGGTGGACTTCCGCGTCTCCATCATGCCCAGCATCTTCGGCGAGGATGCCGTCCTCCGGATCCTGGATAAACAGAGCCTGTCGGACCAGATGCGCGGCCTGCGGCTCGACAGCCTGGGCTTCGATGCCGACGCGGTCGCCATGATGCGCCGCCTGTCCGGTGTCCCCTACGGCATGGTGCTGGTGACCGGGCCGACCGGCAGCGGCAAGACCACCACGCTGTATGCCGCGATCGCGGAGATCAACCATGGGCTGGACAAGATCATCACGATCGAGGACCCGGTGGAATACCAGTTGCCAGGCGTGCTGCAGATTCCCGTCAACGAGAAGAAGGGACTCACCTTCGCGCGCGGCCTGCGCTCGATCCTGCGCCACGATCCGGACAAGATCATGGTGGGCGAGATCCGCGATGCCGAAACGGCGCAGATCGCGGTGCAGTCGGCGCTCACCGGTCACCTCGTCTTCACGACTGTCCACGCGAACAATGTCTTCGACGTGATCGGGCGCTTCATGCACATGGGGGTCGATCCCTACAGCTTCGTGTCGGCGCTGAACGGCGTGATCGCCCAGCGCCTGCTGCGGGTGAATTGTCCGGCCTGCAGCCGGCCGGTCGTCCCCGATCCGGCCCTGCTGGCGGAATCCGGCATCGACGGGTCGCGCGCGGCAGGCGCGCGCCTGATGGCGGGCTGCGGCTGCGGCGAGTGTCGCGGCACCGGATTCAGGGGCCGGCGCGCGATCGGCGAACTGCTGCTGCTGAATGACGAAATCAGGGAACTCATCGTCGCGCGGGCGCCGCTGCGCCTGATTCGCGAAGCCGCCGAGCGGAACGGTACACGCCAGTTGCGCGAGATCGCTGTCGATATCGCGCTGTCGGGCCAGACCACGTTGCAGGAGATTAATCGTGTCACCTTTGTCGTTCGTTGACTGGGACATCCGCGTTGGCCACGCCGCGGTCGGCGTGCGCCGCCGTCATTCCAGGCTGTCGCCGGGCGGCTGGCGGCGCAGCGAGACCGGCGGCGTGCTCCCGCACACCGGAGCCGGCGGCGCCGGCTTGCCCTGGGCGGCAGCGCTCGAAGCGCTGGCACTGCAGCTGGACAAACTGGGCCAGCCGGGCGGTCGCGCGCGCGTGGTCCTGGCCGACAGCATGGTGCGTTATGCAGTGCTGTCGAAGACCGCGGCGCTGGTGAACGAGGACGAGGAAGCTGTCTACATACGCCACCGGTTCAGCCAGCTCTACGATGCGGGCACGGCCGCCTGGGACATCCGGGTCGACCGCCGGCACGGCGAGCGGCCGCGCCTGGCCAGCGCCGTCGACCCGGACCTGATCGCGACGCTGGAGGAAGTGCTGCGCGAGCATGGCATCCGTCTGCGTTCCGTGGTGCCGGCCCTGGCGGACAGCGCCAACCGCCATCTGTCGCAGCTGACGGAGCCGGCGGGCTGGCTTCTGCTGCATGACGCCGGCAGCCTTGGCATGGCGCGCTGGGAGGAGGGCGCCTGGATCTGCGCCCGCAGCTTGCGCGTGACGCCCCAGTGGCATTCGGCGCTGGCGGACCTGCTGGCCCGCGAAGAGTGCCTGCATGACGGCCAGCGCGAAGCCGCCGTGGTGTATCTCGACGACGCCTCCCGCGCTACGGAGACGACGCCGGCGCCGGTGCCGGGCTGGCGCATCCTGCTCCTCGGCGGTGCCGGCGATGTGGAGGGAGCGGCATGAAGCGCATGCGCCTGCTTCGGCTGGACCACGGGCATCACGCACCGCGCTGGCTGCGGGCGCCCGCGCTGGCCCTCGCCGCGGCGCTGCTGGCTTGCGCGGCGCAGGGATTGTATGCCTTCCGGCTGGCGGAGTCGGCCCTGCAACTCCAGCAACTGGAAGAGGCGCGCCTGCAGGTGGCCGGACACGGCGCGCCGAAGCAGGGCCAGGAGCGAGCGCGCAAACGCCTGGCGCCTTCCGACGAGACGCTGGCCGCGCAGCTGCGTGCGGAACTCGCGAAGCCCTGGGAGCGCCTGTTTTCGGCGATCGAGGACAACACCGGACCAGACGTCAGCCTGCTGTCGCTGACCCCGACGCCGGGACGGCCGCAGCTGCAGCTCGGCGGGGAGGCGCGCAGCATGGCGGCGCTCCTGGCCTTCCTGAAACGACTGCAGGAGAGCGGCGCCTATCCGGGCGTGTACCTGCGCGAACACCATGTCGATCCGGCCGATCCCCGGCAAGCGGTCAGGTTTTCGATGGAATTGAGATGGGAGAGAAGCATATGAGCATTTCCGCCTTCATTGCCCAGGCTCGTACGGGGCCGCGGCCAGTGCGATCCCGGCACGAGGTCCTGGCCGCCCGGCTGGCCGCGCTGCGGCAGCATCTGCTCCTGTTGCGGAGCCGGCTCGGCCCCCAGGGAATGGCAGCGATCCTGCTGGCGTTCGCCGCGGCGTCGCTGTATCCCTTGTCGATCGCGCCTTCGCTGGACGCGATCGCGGCCACCCGGCAGCGCCTGAGCGTACCCCGTCCCCAGCGGCCGGCGATCGTCGATCCCGTGCCTGCGGACGGCATCGAGCGGCTGCGCAGCGCGCTCGCCGACGAGCGCCAGTTCCCGGACCGGCTCGACCGCCTGGTGGGCTATGCGGGCGAATACGGTTTGTCCCTGAATGACGGTGCGTATTCGGTCGCCAGGGAGGCGCGCGGACAGATCGTGCGCTATGAGGTGACGCTGCCCTTGCATGGAAGCTATCCGCAGGTGCGGCGCTTCCTGTCCGCCGTATTGTCGCGGGAGCGGGCCGTGGCCCTGCTCGATGTGCAGTTCCGCCGCGCGAAGCTCAGCGATCCGGCCCTCGATGCGACCGTCAGGCTTGCCTATTTCATGAGGCCGGCGCCGTGATCGCCACTCTGCACAAGCATCGCCGCGCCGGCTTGAATCTCGTGCTCGCCGCGCTGCTGGCGGCCTGCTGGAGTCCCGAGACGGTATCCGAGCCGGTCCGGCGGACCGCGCGGGCGGCGCCGCGAGCCGCGCCTGTGGCAAGGACCGTACCCGGCGCGCCGCCGCCATCCGTACCGCAGGCTGCGGCACCCGCCGACCCGCCACCCGTCATGAAAGCCGAGATCGCCGATCCGTTTGCGGCGACCAACTGGTCGGCTCCCGCGACTCCCCCGCCCGCCGCCGAAGCCGGCCCGAAGCAAGCCGCCGCTGCGCCGCCGGCGCCGCCGCCGGCCCCCTCGGCGCCGCCCAATCCCTTCGTCTACGTGGGCAGCTACAAGGATGGGGCGCAGCAGGTGGTGATGCTGATGCGCGGCGAGCAGCTGCTGCTGATCCAGCAAGGGGAGACGATCGACAACACCTACCGGCTGGAGCGGATCCTGCCGGGCGGGCTCGTCATGACTTACCTGCCGCTCCAGTTGCGCCAGTCCGTTCCCATTACCGACCCGGTTTGAGGCCACCCCATGATTACCTCGCATGTCCGCCGCCTGACCGTCCTGTGCAGCACTGTCGGCTTGTTGCTGGGTGGCTGCGCCGCCGAGCGCCTCCAGCGCGAGGGCATGCAGCTGATAGGGTCAGGCAAGCCGGAAGAAGGCTTGCACAAGCTCGAGGAGGCGAGCGCGCTGGAGCCGGGCAACGCCGCCTATCGTGCCAACCTGCTGCGCCAGAAGGCCGATACCGTCGCGGGCATGCTCGAAAAAGCGGATGCGGCGCGCGCAGCCCATCGCGACCAGCTCGCGCGCGAGCTGTATGCGCGGATCTTGCGGATCGCTCCCATGGACGGCGGCGCCCGGGCCGGGCTCGAGGCCCTGGACCGCGAACAGCGGCATGCCGCCTGGCTCGACGCCGCGGCCGCCGCCCTGAAGAACAACGACGTCGACGCGGCCCAGGTATATATCCACCGCATCCTGCTCGAGAACGAGCGGCACGCCGGGGCCCGGACCCTTCAGCGCCAGCTGGACGAGCAGCGCGCCAACATCTTGGCGTCGGGAACGGGTTTGAACGCCAAGTTCCGCCGCCCCGTGACCCTGCAGTTTCGCGACGCGACCCTGAAAGTGGTTTTCGAAGCCCTGGCGAGGTCCAGCGGCATCAACGTCCTGCTGGACAAGGAAGTCAAGACCGATACCAAGATCTCGATCTTCGTCAAGGACATCGCCGTCGCGGATGCCGTCGACCTCATCCTCTTGCAGACCCAGCTGGAGAAGAAGCTGCTGAGCGATAACACCATCCTCGTCTACCAGAACACTGCAGCCAAGATCAAGGAGTTCCAGGACCTGAAGATCCGCAGCTTTCATCTGGTCAACGCGGACGCCAAGCAGCTCGTCACGATGATCAAGACGCTGCTGAAGACCAAGGACATCTTCGTCCACGAGAAGACCAATTCCATCATCATGCGCGACACGCCGGACGTGATCGAGCTGGCCGGCCGGCTGGTCGAGGACCAGGACATCGCCGACCCGGAAGTGATGCTGGAGGTCGAGGTGCTCGAGGTCGGCCGGTCCAAGCTGTCGGAGATCGGCGTGAACTACCCGTCGTCGCTGAACTTCTCGCTCCAGGCCAACGGCCTGGCTGCGGGCCTGCCGGTCGAGTCCTTCCGGCATATCAATGGCGACAACATCATCGTCAGTCCGGTACCGGCGCTTACTTTGAACATGTTGTGGCAGGACGGGGATTCGAACCTGCTGGCCAGTCCCAGGATCCGTGCGCGCAACCACGAAAAGGCGAAGGTCATGATCGGCGACCGGGTTCCCGTGATCACCAATGCAATCACGCCGGTATCGACCGGGACGCCGGTGGTGACCGGGAACGTCCAGTACCTCGACGTGGGGCTGAAGCTCGAGGTCGAGCCGGAGATCCACCTGGATAACGACGTCAGCATCAAGGTCAACCTCGAGGTCAGCTCGATCGTGAAGGAAGTACAGAACACGGTGTCGGGCACGCTGGCCTACCAGGTCGGTACCCGCAATGCGACCACCGTCCTGCGCCTGAAGGATGGCGAGACGCAAATTCTCGCCGGCCTGATCAACGACGAAGACCGCGACAGCGCAAGCCGCATCCCGGGCCTGGGCAGCCTGCCGGTGCTCGGCTCGCTGTTCTCGAGCCGGAAGAACGACAAGCGCAAGACGGAGATCGTGCTGTCGATTACGCCCCACGTCGTCGGCGGCAGGCGCAGCGTCGACGCCCGCAGCGCGGAATTCTGGGCCGGCACCGAAGCGAGTCCGCGCAACGGCACACTGCTGGCGCGATCCTTCGGCCAGGTCAGCACGTCGGCAACGGGCAGCCGCCCGGGGCCGCACACGGCGCTGGTTCCGGGCCAGCCCTCGGCGCCGCCGCCGCCGGCCGTGCCATCGGGACAACCGGTGGTGCTGACATGGCAGGGTCCGAGCCAGGCCAAGGTGGGCGAAAAGGTCAGCGTCACGCTCAATGCCCAGAGCGCGCAGGCCGTGAAATCGCTGGCGCTGGTACTCGAATACGATCCGGCGGTGTTGCGTCCGGTGGACGTCAGCGAAGGCAATTTCGTGACCCAGGCGGGAGCGCCGTCCCAGTTTTCCAAGAACCTGGGGGCCGGCAACGGCCAGATCGCGATCAGCCTTGCGAACGCCGGCACGGCCGGCTCGAGCGGGGCGGGCAGTGTCGTCAGCGCCACCTTCGAGGTGCTCGCGAGCGCGCCGCAGACCCAGATCAAGGCCGGCGGCGCAACCGGCACGGACGCGGGCGGCCAGGCCCTGCCGGTGAATGCGACGGCGCCGCTGTCGCTGGAGACCTCGCTATGAGCCGCGGTTTTACCCTGATCGAGATGGTCATCACGCTCGCCATCGTTGGCCTCCTCGCAAGCCTTGCCTTCCCGATGGCGGAACTGGCGATGCGGCGTGAACGCGAGGCCGAACTGCGGCGCGTGCTGATCGACATGCGGGAGGCGATCGACGCCTACCACCGGGCGGTCGAGGAGGGGAGGATCATCCGTTCGGCACGCAGTTCGGGCTATCCGCCCAGCCTCAAGGTCCTCGTGGAGGGCGAGCGCGACGCGGCCGACCCGAACGGCAAGGCGCGCCTCTATTTCCTTCGCAGCATTCCGCGGGATCCGATGGCAAGCGATCCCGCGCTCGATAACGATGCGACCTGGGCAAAACGCGAATACGCGAGCAGCGCCGACGAGCCGCGCGAGGGCGAGGATGTATTCGACGTCCACTCGCGCAGCGCAGCGGTGGGCATCAACGGTGTTCCTTACAGGCGGTGGTGATCGTCATGAGACCATGCAAGTGCCGGAAAATGGGATTCACGCTGGTGGAGCTCCTGGTTGTGCTGAGCATCATCTCGCTGCTCCTGACGATAGGCGTTCCCCGCTATTTCCACAGCGTCGACCTGTCGCGCGAGCAAGTGTTGCGTGCCGACCTCGCCGCGATGCGTCACGTTCTCGATAAGTACTACGAAGACCATGGCGTGTACCCGGAGACCCTTGCTGAGCTCGTCAGCATGCATTATCTGCGCGCGATTCCGGTGGACCCCTTGACCGGCAAGGCCGACAGCTGGGTGGCGGTGCCGCCGGATACCCCTGAAAAGGGCGGCGTCGCCGATCTGCACAGCGGGGCCGAGGGCAAGGCTCTGGACGGCAGCATCTATGGAGACTGGTGATGGTGTTCCCGCGTGCTTCCTTGCGTCCCCGCGCCCGCGAAGGCGGATTTGCCTATCTCATGGTCCTGATCATGGTTGCCGGCATCGGTGTTTCTATGGTCAAGCTGGTGGATGGATGGCATGATAGTGTCCAGCGCGAGCGCGAGAAGCAACTCCTGTTCGCCGGTCACCAGATCCGCAGCGCGATCATCCACTATTACGAGCATGCGCCGCCGCAGGCGGTGAAATTTCCCATGGCGCTGGCGGATCTGTTGCGCGATCCCCGCCAGCCGGGCACCGTCCGCCATTTGCGTGAAGTCTACCGCGACCCCATGACGGGAAACGACGACTGGGGCCTCGTCAAGAGCGCTGCCGGGGAGATCATGGGCGTCTATAGCCGCGCTGCTGGCGTCCCGCTGAAACAGGGGAACTTCCGGCTGGCCGACCGCGCATTTGCCGGCGCGCGCAGTTATGGCGATTGGGTTTTCGTTTTCGCACCCGGACGTTATACCGCATTGTCGCAGAGGCCCGCATCACAATAACGAGACAGGAGTTGACATGGAAAAGATCGGAAAGATCATGATTGTCGAAAACCATGCGCTGCTGCGCGCCGGCATGCGTTCGCTGATCTCGATGGACCCGACGCTGGAGGTGGTCGGCGACCTCGGGAACGCGAAGGACGCGATCGCGGCGCTGCGGACCATGAGTCCGGACCTGATCCTGATGGACATCTCGATGCCGGGCATGAGCGGCATCGAAGCCGTCATCGACATCAAGAAGCGCTACCCGCGGATCCGGATCATCATCGTCACCATCCATCGTGCCGACGAGTACATTCATTCGAGCCTGCGTGCCGGCGCCGACGGCTACCTGCTGAAAGACGCCACCCATGAAGAGCTCCAGGTGGCCATCCGCAGCGTGCTGTCGGGCAAGACTTACCTGAGTCCCGACGTTTCCGGTGAAGTCATCCAGCGCTACCTGAATGCAGGGCGCGAAGCTTCCGCGACGCCGCTCGGCGACCTGACCCACCGCGAGCGCCAGGTGCTGAAACTGATTGCCGAAGGCCACACGAACAAATACATCGCGGACTACTTCACACTGAGCGTCAAGACCGTCGAGAAGCACCGCTCGAACCTGATGCAGAAACTGGACATGCACAATGCTTCAGCCCTCACGGCCTTCGCCATCGACCAGGGACTGCTGGGGCACACGTTTGGGGAGCATTGATGCCATGGGACGACATGCCAGGTTCGCCGTGGCGTGGTCGATTGCCGGTGTGGCATCGACCGCTTGCGCCGATGTCTATACCTACGTGGGCAGCGACAATGTCGTCGTACTGACCAACTCCCGTCCGCAGAACCAGCAAGCGGAGGTGCTGGTGGCAGAGCGCGCGGCGGCCGTGCGCGCGTCCGCAGGACAGGGCGGCCCGTCGCGGCCGCGGTCCCGCTACGACGGCATCATCGATTCCGCCGCCCAGGCCTTCGGACTCGATGGCGCGCTGCTGCATGCGGTCATTGCGGTCGAATCCGGCTACAACGTGCAGGCACGTTCCAGCCGCGGCGCTTCCGGCCTGATGCAGTTGATGCCGGACACCGCACGGGTCTTCGGCACGGCCGACGTCTTTGATCCGGCCCAGAACGTCAATGGCGGCGCCCGTTATCTCCGCTATCTGCTCGACAAGTACGACAACCAGCTCGATATCGTCCTTGCGGCTTACAACGCGGGCGAGAAAGCGCTGCTCAAGTATGGGCGGAAGGTTCCGCCGTTCAAGGAAACCCTGCGCTATGTGGAGCAGGTGCAATCGCGCTACCGCTCGAATCGCGATGCGCGGGACGCAGATGCTCCGGCCGGGGCATCGGATCGGCGATAGGGGTCCTGGCTGAATGACCGTGGCGCTGGACGAAGCAAGGCCTTCGACCGGCGGACCCGGCGGATTTGGTACACTGCGCCTTTTTGCATTGACGACGATGTCCGTATCCGCCGAGCTGCGCGCAGGCGCACTGATCCACCTGCTTGAAACGGACCCGCGCAGCAAATGCGATGGCGTAGCGGCACTGGCGCAAGCCTGGGCGTCCGGCACCCTCGCACTCGACGCCGCCGCCGTCTTCGAGCCGGAAGGCGCGATTCCCGGCCGCCCCGCCAAACCCGAGCTGGTGCCGCCGCGCCTGGTCGGCCGCCGCTCGATGGTCACGCCGGAGGGCCGTGCGATGCTGGTCCACGCCCTGGCCCATATCGAGTTCAACGCCATCAACCTGGCCCTGGACGCCGTCTGGCGCTTTCCCGGCATGCCGGCGGACTACTACGCCGACTGGCTGCGGGTGGCGAAGGAAGAGGCCTATCACTTCTCGCTGCTGGACGCCCACCTGGGTACGCTCGGCCATGCCTACGGCGACTTTCCCGGCCACGACAGCCTGTGGGAGATGGTGGCGAAGACCCGCGGCGACATCCTCGCGCGCATGGCCCTGGTGCCGCGCACCCTGGAAGCGCGCGGGCTGGACGCGATCCCGCCGCTGCGCGCCAAGCTGGCCCAGGCCGGCGACATCGCGGCGGCCGACATCCTCGACATCATCCTGCGCGACGAGGTCGGCCACGTCGAGATCGGCAACCGCTGGTACCTGGGCCTGTGCGCCGAGCGCGGCCTGGAGCCGGTCTCCACCTACGAGCAGCTGGCGGTACACTACAAGGCACCGGTGCTGAAGGGGCCGTTCAACCTGGACGCGCGCCGCCGCGCCGGTTTTACCGAGGCGGAACTCGCGCGCTATCGTGGCGACAGCGTTTCCTTCGACGCCTGAGAATAGAAAGATGGACGAGGCAGGCGACAGCAGTCATCCGCGCGGTTTCCTGCTGACCCGGCACTGGCGCGACCTGGACGCCGGCGTCGAGCTGGAGTTCTGGCTGGCGACCGAGGACGGTCCGCGCCGCGTGCGCGTGCCGGGCCAGCGCGCGGTCGCCTTCATCCCGGCCGAGCAGCGCGAAGCCGCCGAATTCGTCCTGCGCGGCGAAAAGGGCTGGGAGTTGCGCGAACTGGCGCTGACCGACTTCCACCACCGTCCGGTGCTCGGGCTCTACTGCCGCCACTACCGCAAGCTGCTGGCACTGGAAAAGCGCCTGCGCCAGCATGGCGTCGACGTCTACGAGGCTGACGTGCGTCCGCCCGAACGCTACCTGATGGAGCGCTTCATCAGCGCGCCGGTGCTGTTTGCCGGCGCGCCGGCGGCGGGCGACCCGCAGCTGCTGCTCGACGGGCACTTGAGGCCCGACGGCGACTATCGTCCGGCGATCCGCACCGTTTCGCTGGACATCGAGACCACCATGCAGGGCGAGCTGCGCTCGATCGCGCTGGAAGGCTGCGGCCAGCGCCAGGTCTACATGCTGGGGCCGCCCAATGGCGATCCCTCCGGCCTCGATTTCGCCTACGAGGTCTGCGAGAGCCGCCTGGTCCTGCTGGACCGGCTGGAGGCGTGGTTCCGGACCCACGATCCGGATGCCGTGATCGGCTGGAACCTGGTGCAGTTCGACCTGAGGGTGCTGCAGAAGCATGCCGAGGGCCTGCGCCATCCGCTGCGGCTGGGACGCGGCGGCGCGGCGATGGAATGGCGCGAGCACGGCGGCAAGCAGGAGCATTATTTCGTGCAGATCCCGGGCCGCCTGGTCATTGACGGCATCGAGGCGCTGCGCTCGGCTACCTGGAGCTTTCCCTCCTTCAGCCTGGAATCGGTGGCGCAAAGCCTGCTGGGCGAGGGCAAGGAGATCGACAATCCCTACGACCGCATGGCCTCGATCGACCGCATGTTCGAGGAGGACAAGCCGGCCCTGGCCCGCTACAACCTGAAGGACTGCGAACTCGTCACGCGCATCTTCGACAAGACCGGATTGATGCACTTCCTGCTGGAGCGCGCCAGCGTGACCGGGCTGGCGGCCGGCCGCAGCGGCGGCTCGGTGGCGGCCTTCGAGCACTCCTATATCCCGCTGATGCACCGCCAGGGTTTCGTCGCCCCCAACATCGGCGACGTGGCGGGCGCCGACAGTCCCGGCGGCTTCGTGATGGATTCGCGCTCCGGCCTCTACGACTCGGTGCTGGTGCTCGACTATAAAAGCCTGTACCCGTCCATCATCCGCACCTTCCTGATCGATCCGGTCGGCCTGGTCGTGGGGCTGGCCGAGCCGGAGGAAGCCACCGTGCCGGGCTTTCGTGGCGGGCGCTTCTCGCGCACCCGGCACTGCCTGCCCGGCATCGTGACGCGCGTGTGGGCGGGCAGGGAAGCGGCCAAGCGCGAAAAGAACGCGCCGCTGTCGCAGGCGCTGAAGATCATCATGAACGCCTTCTACGGGGTGCTGGGCACCACCGCCTGCCGCTTCTTCGATCCGCGCCTGGCCTCGTCGATCACGATGCGCGGCCACCAGATCATGCACCGCACCCGCGAGCTGATCGAAGAGCGCGGCTACCAGGTGATCTACGGCGACACCGACTCGACCTTCGTCTGGCTGGGGCGCGCCCACGCGGACGACGACGCGCTGCGGATCGGCCGCGAGCTGGTCGACCACGTCAACCGCTGGTGGCGCGAGACCCTGCGCGACGAGCTAGGGCTGGAGAGCGCGCTGGAGCTGGAATACGACGTCCACTTCCGGCGCTTCCTGATGCCGACCGTGCGCGGCTCCGACGAGGGCAGCAAGAAGCGCTACGCCGGCCTGGCGACCGGTGCCGACGGCAGCGACGAGATGGTCTACAAGGGCCTGGAGACGGTGCGTACCGACTGGACCCCGCTGGCCCAGCAGTTCCAGCAAGGACTGTACGAGCGCATCTTCAAGGAGCAGCCCTACGAGGACTACGTGCGCGACTACGTGGCGTGCACCCTGGGCGGCGAATTCGAGGAACTGCTGGTGTACAGGAAGCGCCTGCGCCGCGCGCTGGACGAATACGAACGCAACGTCCCGCCGCACGTGCGCGCGGCGCGCATCGCCGACGAGTTCCACATCCGGCAAGGGCGGCCGGCGCAGTACCGCAACGGCGGCTGGATCCGTTATGTGATGACGACCGCCGGGCCGGAGCCGCTCGACGTCCGCGAGTCGGGGGCGGGGGCGCCGATCGACTACGAGCACTATCTGACCAGGCAGCTGGAGCCGGTGGCGGATGCGATCTTGCCGTTCATGGGGGATAGTTTCGGGCGCTTGACCAGTCCGCAGGGGGCTTTGTTTTAGGCGCTGTTTGCATTAAGTGTTGAATCTGCCGAGCGCCGCTCTCAAAAAGGCGTCTGGACTGGCAATGCGCTGGCCATCCAGCGCCCAGCGCCAGCCGAAGTAGTGGCCCAGGTATCGGCTGGCGAYGCCGCGGAAMGGCAGCAGCCAGGYGCGCATCCGGCTGTGATAGGCGTTCACGTTCTGGATGTGCAGCGCACCGCGCTTTCTTTCGCCGGCCCTCGCGTTGATGGCCTCATGCGAAATCCCGACCTCCCGCGCGAATGCCGGGTAGGCCGCATGGCTGTCGGTCACCAGCAGCACGTCGSGYGCCAGGCGCGGYCCCAGGTGTGCTACCAGTTGCCGCTTGCTCACGCTGCCCTTGCCGGTCACGGCGTCGATGGTCTGGCCGCTGCGATCGCGTGCCACCAGGATGCACACTTGTTCATTCGAGATCCCACGCTTTGTCGCCTTGCCGCCGCGCTTTCGTGGCGGACGATCGAGATGTCTGGACCCCTTGTGCGATTCAAGCACATACATCTCATCGGCTTCGGCGATGCCACTCAGCCGTTGCGGSCGGTCATCCTTGCTCAAGGCCAGGAAACGGTGACGCCATCGAAAGCTGGTCGCGCTGGCCACGCCGATCTCGCGCGCCGCGCGGCGCACGCTGCGGGAGTCGAGCATGCAGCCGAGGTAGTCGAGCCAGTGCGCCTTGTAGCGCAACCGCGCCAGCGGCGTGCCGCTGAGCAGGTTGAAGGTGCGGCCGCAGCTACGGCAGCGGTAGCGCTGCAGTCCGTGCGCATGGCCGTGGCGATAGGGTTTGTCGGCCTGGCAGTGCGGGCAGCAGAGTGGCATGCCGGGTTGCTCGACGATCTCGAGTACACGGTCGAGGCCGGCCGCCGATTGCAGCAGGTCGAGCAGG